>NZ_JCBANC010000049.1:0-47397 GCF_059760815.1 Achromobacter sp. 1012554356
CGCAAAAAAGGTCCCCCACGATGCCGTTCATGCCTTACCGCCTGCCTCTTCTGAAATCCTGCGCCGCCCTGGCGATTCTGGGCTTCGCCCACGCCGCGCCGGCCGCGCCCGTGACCAACGTGCTGGACGCGGCCAAGGGCCAGCAGCAGGCCATGCTCGATACGATGCGCGATCTGGTGAACATCGAATCGGGCAGCAAGGACGTCGAGGGCGTCGAACGCATCGCCGAACTGATCCGTGACCGGCTCAAGGAACTAGGCGGCACCGTCGAGATCATTGCGCCGGCCGACGTCTTCCAGCTTGACGACACCCCCGAGAAGGTCGGGCCGATGGTCCATGCGCAATTCAAGGGCGGCGGCACCAAGAAGATCATGCTGATCGCCCACATGGACACCGTGTACCGCAACGGCATGCTGAAGGACCAGCCGTTCCGGATCGATGGCGACAAGGCTTACGGCCTTGGAATCGCGGACGACAAGCACGGCGTGGCGGCCATCCTGCACACCATCGCGCTTCTGAAAACACTGAAGTTTTCCGACTACGGCACGCTGACCGTGCTGATCAACGGGGACGAAGAGATCAGCTCGCCGGGAGCGCGCAGCACGATCACCCGCCTGGGCGCCGATCAGGATGCAGTCTTTTCGTTCGAGGGCGGCGGCATGGAACCGCGTCTGACGCTGGCCACCAGCGGCATCGGCGCGGCGTACCTGACCGTGCAAGGCAAGACCTCGCACGCGGGCGCCCGGCCAGAGGGTGGCGTCAACGCGCTCTACGAGCTGTCGCACCAGCTCTTGCAGCTTGACGATCTCTCCAAGCCCGACGAGGGGCTGAAGCTGAACTGGACCGTCGCCCAGGCAGGCACCAACCGCAACGTCATCCCGGGACTGGCCACAGCCCAGGGCGACGCCCGCGCCCTGCGCGTGTCCGACTTCGACGCCCTGTCGCGCACCCTGGAGGAACGCGTCCAGAAGAAGCTGCTGCCCGAATCCAAAGTCAGCGTGAAATTCGAGGTCCGCCGCCCGCCGCTGGAAGCGACCGCGGCGTCGCGCGCCCTCGCCCAGCACGGCGTGAAGATCTACCAGGAGCTCGACCTGCCGCTGAAGGTGGTGGACCGGGCCAGCGGCGGCGGCACGGATGCCGCCTTCGCGGCGCTCAAGGCCCGCGGCCCCGTCATCGAGGGCATGGGCTTGAGCGGATTCGGCGCGCATTCGAATGATGCCGAATACATCCTGGTCAACAGCATCGTGCCGCGCCTGTATCTGGCCACGCGCATGATCATGGACGTCTCGCAGAACAAGGTATCCTTGCAACCTGTCTCAAAAGAACCCCAAAGCAGCACCAAATGACCGCAAACCTTCCCTCCTGGCCGTACTCCCGCACCATCGCGCACCGCGGCGGCGGCCGTCTGGCCCCGGAGAACACGCTGGCCGCCATGCGCGTCGGCGCCGAACACGGCTTCACCATGTTCGAATACGACGTGAAGCTCAGCAGCGACAACGTGCTGGTGCTGATGCACGACGACGACGTCGACCGCACCTCCAACGGCAAAGGCCCCGCAGCCGCCAAAACCTACGCCGAGCTGGCCCAGCTTGATTTCGGAAGCTGGCATTCGGCGGCCTACGCCGGCGAACCGCTCCCCACCTTTGCCGCCGTCGCGCGCTATACGGTGGCCAACGGCATCGCCAGCAACGTCGAGATCAAGCCCTGCCCCGGCCGCGAAGCCGAAACCGGCCGCGCCGTCGCCCTGGCGGCCCGCGAACTGTGGCAAGGCGCCGGCACGGCGCCGCTGCTGTCCTCGTTTGCCGAGGAAGCCCTGGAGGCCGCCCGCCAGGCCGCGCCCGAACTGCCGCGCGCGCTGCTGGTGGAAAAGGTGCCCGCCGACTGGCGCGATCGCCTTGCCAAATACGAGTGCGTGGCGCTCAACATCAACCAGAAGGACGCCACCCGCGAACTGATCGACGCCGTGCACGCCGCCGGCTACCGGATCGCGGCCTGGACCGTCAATGACCCCGAGCGCGCGCGCCTGCTGCTCGACTGGGGCATCGACGGCATTTTCACTGACGAGCTGGCCGCCATCCGGCCCGCCGCCTGAGGCAGAAAGCCCCGTGTTCAGCTACCGCCACGCCTTTCACGCCGGCAACCATGCCGACGTGCTCAAGCACGCCATCCTGGTCCATACCCTGGACTACTTCAACAAGAAAGACGCCCCGTACTGGGTCATCGACACCCACGCGGGCGCCGGCCTGTACAGCCTGGACAGCGATTGGGCAGCCAAGACGTCCGAGTTCGCGGACGGCATCGGCCGTCTGTGGGAAGCGAAGGACTTGCCGCCGCTGCTGGCCGATTACGTCGCGCGCATCCGCGACTACAACACCAACGGCCGGCTGCGCCGCTATCCCGGCTCGCCCTGGCTGACGCTGGACGCGTTGCGCCCGTCCGACCGCCTGCGCCTGTTCGAGATGCACCCCACCGAAATCGACACGCTGGTGGGCAACCTGGAACACCAGGGCCGCGCCGCGCAGCGCCAGACCACGATCTACGGCGACGACGGCTTCGAGGGCGTCAAGGCGCTGCTGCCGCCGCCCACGCGGCGCGGCATGGTGCTGATCGACCCGTCGTATGAAGACAAGCACGACTACCGCCGCACGCTCCTCACGGTGAAGGAGTGCATCAAGCGCTTTGCCACCGGCACCTATGCCATCTGGTATCCGCTGGTGCAACGGCGCGAGGCCAGCGAGATGGCGCGCCATTTCGAGAACCTGAAGGTCAAGAGCTGGCTGCATGCCACCCTGACGGTCAAGAAGGCGACCATTGACGGTTATGGCCTGCACGGCAGCGGCATGTTCCTCATCAATCCGCCCTGGACGCTGCACGACGCGCTGAAACAGGCCATGCCGTATCTGGCCCGCGAATTGGGGCAGGACGAGCGGGCCGGCTTCACACTGCAGTATCGCGAGAATCCGTTCCCGGTTCCGAAGAAACAGTCGGACGACTGAAGCGGCACACTGCGCCGGGGCAATGCCGCGGCGCAGACGACAAATGGCCGCGCCTTCATGGCGCGGCCCTTTTTGCGTTCGCGGCCCCGTCTACGTTCGCGGCGCTCAGACCGTTTCGACGTCGGCCTGGCGCAGGGCTTCTTGCGCCAGCGCCAGCTTCGAGGCGGCGTCACGCAGCGCGGTGCGCAGACCTTCTTCGATCACGGGGTGGTAGAACGGCATTTCCAGCATGCGCGCCACCGTGAGTTCCTGCTGCACGGCCCAGGCCAGCAGGTGACCGATGTGCTCCGCGCTGGGACCGATCATCTCGGCGCCCACAAAGCGGCCCGATTCAATGTCGGCGTACACGTGCAGCATGCCGCGGTTCTTGAGCATGACGCGCGAACGGCCCTGGTCGCTAAAATCGACCGCACCGGTGACGAACGTGCCGGGCACCAGCTTCGCGTGGCCGGCGCCGACCAGCGCGATCTGCGGATCCGAAAACACCACGCCCAGCGGCGCACGCCGCAGGCCCTGGCGCACCTCGGGAAAGCGCGCCGCGTTTTCGCCGGCAATGCGGCCTTCGTCGGCGGCCTCGTGCAAGAGCGGCGCGTCAGCGTTGGCGTCGCCAGCGATGAAGATGGGCGAGTTGCCCGCCTGCATCGTCAGCCGGTCAAATTGCGGCACGCCTTGCGCGTTCAGCGCCAGCGACGTGTTTTCCAGCCCCAGGCCATCGACGTTGGCGCGGCGGCCCGTGGCGACCAGCGCATAGTCGAAGCGCTCGGTGCGCTCGCTGTTGTCCAGCGCCACGTAACGCACCTCCACCTCGTCGCCGACGCGGCTCGTCTCCAGGACGCGGGCGTCCGTGTCCAGGTAGAACTCGCGCTGGAAGATCTTGCGGGCCGTCTGCCGCACCTGCGGATCGCTGATCCCGCCCAGGCTGCCGCTCATGCCGAACACGCGCACTTCCACGCCCAGGCGGGCGAGCGCCTGGCCCAGTTCCAGCCCGATCACGCCCGGACCAAAGACCGCGACACGGTTCGGCAGGTCGTCCCACGCGAACACGTCATCGTTCACGACGAGGCGATCGCCCAGCGCGCGCAAAGGCGGCGGCACGGACGGGCGCGAGCCGGTGGCGATCACGACTCGCGACGCCTGGATTTCGGTGTGGTCGTCCACGCGCAGCACGGTGTCGGACACGAATTTCGCATAGCCGCGCACCTTGTCTTCGGCAGGAATGTTCTCCACGCCCTCGACCACGAAGCCCACGAAACGGTCGCGCTCGCGCTTGACCCGGTCCATGACCTCGGCGCCGTCGACGGTGATCTCTCCGCCGACGTGCACGCCGAACGCATCGGTATGCGCCGCCGCGTGGGCCGCTTCGGCCGCCGCGATCAACAGCTTGGACGGCATGCAGCCAACCCGGGCGCAGGTCGTGCCATAAGGGCCGCCTTCGATAAGCAGCGCGCGCTTGCCCGCGGCCTTCGCGGCGCGATAAGCGGCCAGGCCTGCGGTGCCGGCGCCGATGACAGCAATGTCGGTATGCAGCGTCTTCATGATTGGGAGTCCCCCGTTGTCGCGTAATGATCAGAATGTGAAGGCAAATTCCGCCTTGTTGCGTGCCCTCGGGGCGAACGCCGTCCCGCGTCCTGATTGCGGACGCACGGCGCCCGCACAAGGGCGCAAAAGAAGGGAAACTTGCGGGAATGGCGCGGCAGCTACGCTGCCGGCCCATGCGCCGGGAAGCGCGACGGGCAGTGCGGAATCAACCGCCGCGCGTGCGGGTGACCGGGCGGAGGCCATGCCCCCTGCCCGGCCGTCTCGCCGGTGTATCAGGCGAAGTGCGCCTTCAGGTCTTCCAGGCCACCAATCAGGGCGCCGTTGATGAACACCTGCGGAGCGGTGCCCTTGCCGGACACTGCGCCGATCACGCGGCCGCGGACCTTGTTTTCCAGCGGGATCTCGATCGGGGCGTAGCCCTTGCTGTCCAGCAGCGCCTTGGCTTCGACGCAGAACGGGCAACCCGGCTTGGAGAACACGACCACCTGGTCCGGCTTCTTGGCCGACGGCGCGAAGTGGGCCAGCATGGTGTCGGCGTCCGACACTTCAAACGGATCACCTTCCTTTTCCGGCTCGATGAACATCTTTTCGACGACACCGTCCTTGACCAGCATGGAATAGCGCCAGCTACGCTTGCCGAAGCCAAGGTCGCTCTTGTCGACGAGCATGCCCATGCCTTCGGTGAAGGCGCCGTTGCCGTCGGGCAGCAGCGTGATGTTGGCCGATTCCTGGTCCTTGGCCCATTCGTTCATGACGAAGGTGTCGTTGACCGACACGCAGACGACGCTATCGACGCCGGCGGCGAAGAACGCGGGAGCCAGTTCGTTGTAGCGCGGCAGGTGGGTGGACGAGCAGGTCGGCGTGAAAGCGCCGGGAAGCGAGAAGACCACGACCGTCTTGTTCTTGAACAGATCGTCGGTCGTGACCTTCTTCCACGTGTTGTCCTCACGAACGGGGAACGTCACATTCGGAACACGTTGGCCTTCGCGGTTTTGCAGCATTCGATTCTCTCCTTGGTTTGCTAACTTAAGTGGCGGGTTTCTGGCCCGCCATGAAAAGAATCATAAATCTCATCTATCAAACAATCCAATTTAATTAATTTAATTGATTGATAGTTTACGCCGATAACTCAATTAATATCGAAAGATTGAAGCTATCACACTACAGGGTGCGTGTCTTCAAACACGAGCCGGCTCGTACCCCGCGTCACGGATGGCGGCTTCGACCTTGTCGGCCTGGTCGGTACCCGTGACGGTGACGAGATGCGCGGGAAGATCCACGGCGACGACGGCACTGGGGACCGCTTGATTGACGGCGCCGGTGATCGTCTTGACGCAATGGCCGCAGGTCATGTCGGGCACTTGGAAAGCGAAGCTCATGGTTTTCTCCAGAAGGTTGACGGGCGGCGCTTGTGCCACCATGTCGGGCAGGTTAAACGTTCCCATCATGTCAAGGTCAAGCGTAGAATGGCGCTTGACCTTCCCATAATGGGAAGGATGAAACTGGGCGTTCCCATCCAGACCGAGATAGTCATGCACGCAGCACGCTCGTCCTCATTTTCCGAATTGGAACTCGCCATCGAAGGCATGACCTGCGCATCATGCGTCAAGCGCGTGGAAAAAGCCCTGACGAATGTTCCCGGCGTTGCGCAAGCGCAAGTCAACCTTGCGACTGAGCGCGCCCTGGTCTCGTTCGATCCGGCTGCCGCCGAGCCGCAGGCATTGGTCGCCGCCGTCAGCAAGATGGGCTACGAGGCGCGTCCGATCGCCGCCCAGGACGACCATGCCGAACGGCAGTCGCAAGCGCGCGACGCCGAGGCGCATCGCCTGCAAGGCGCATTCATCGCCGCGTTGGTCCTGACGTTGCCGGTGTTTGCGCTGGAAATGGGATCGCACCTGATTCCCGCCATGCACCACTGGGTGTTGGACACGATCGGGCGGCAAAACAGTTGGCTGCTGCAGTTCGTGCTGACTACCGCCGTGCTGGTGTGGCCGGGACGGCAGTTCTTCACCAAGGGCCTTGTGGCGTTGTGGCGCCGCGCGCCCGAAATGAATTCGCTGGTGGCGTTGGGCGCGGGCGCGGCCTGGGGCTATTCGGTCGTCGCCACCTTTGCGCCGGGCTTGCTGCCGGATGCGGCGCGCAACGTCTACTTCGAAGCTGCCGCGGTCATTGTCACGCTGATCCTGCTGGGTCGCATGCTGGAAGCGCGCGCCAAGGGCAAGACCGGCGCGGCCATCAAGCGGCTGATCGGGCTGCAGCCGCGCACGGCGCGCGTGCTGCGGGACGGCCAGGCGCAGGACATCGAGATCGAACGCGTGCGCACCGGCGACGTCGTGATGGTGCGGCCAGGCGAGAAGATTCCGCTGGACGGCGACATCATCGAAGGCAGCTCGTATGTCGACGAATCCATGTTGACGGGCGAGCCGGTGCCGGTGGAAAAGCAGCCGGGCATGCAGGCCACCGGCGGGACGCTGAATACATCGGGCAGCTTTACGTTGCGCGTCACGCACACCGGCGCGGACACCATGCTGGCCCGGATCATCCGCATGGTCGAAGCCGCCCAGGGTGCGCGGCTGCCGATCCAGGCGATGGTGGACCAGGTGACCGCCTGGTTCGTTCCGGCGGTCATGGCGGCCGCCCTGCTCACCTTCCTGACGTGGTTCTTCCTGGGCCCCGAACCGGCGCTGTCGCATGCGCTGGTCAACGCGGTGGCCGTGCTGATCATTGCCTGCCCGTGCGCCATGGGGCTGGCCACGCCCACGTCGATCATGGTGGGCACGGGACGCGCCGCCGAGATGGGCGTGCTGTTCCGTCAGGGCGATGCGTTGCAGACGCTGCGCGACGTCAATGTGGTGGCCTTCGACAAGACAGGCACGCTGACGTTGGGCAAGCCCACGCTGACCGAACTGGCGCCGTCGCCGGGCCAGGATGCGCAACAGGTGTTGCAGTGGGTGGCCTCGGTGCAGGCGCGCTCCGAGCATCCGATCGCGCTGGCCATCGTGGCCGCGGCCGCGGAACGCAAGATCGAACTGCTGGCGGCCGAAGGCTTTGCCGCGATCACCGGCGCGGGCGTCGAAGCCACGGTGGCGGGCCGCACGGTGCTGGCGGGCGCGGCGCGCCTGATGGCCGAGCGCGGCGTCGACGTCAGCGCATTCGGCGCGCGTGCCGCCGACTGGGGCAACGAAGGCAAGACGCCGATCTACGTCGCCATCGACGGCCAGGCGGCCGCCATGATGGCCGTGACGGACCCGGTCAAACCCTCGGCCGTATCCGCCATTGCCGCACTGCACGCGCAAGGCCTGAAGACCGCGATGATCACGGGCGACAACCGCCACACCGCCCAGGCGGTCGCGCGCCAGTTGGGCATTGACGAAGTGCGCGCCGAGGTGCTGCCGGACGGCAAGGTTCAGGCGATCGCCACGCTGCGCGAAGGCGGCCGCAAGGTGGCGTTCGTGGGCGACGGCATCAACGATGCGCCCGCGCTGGCTGCGGCAGACACCGGCATCGCCATCGGCACCGGCACGGACGTCGCGATCGAGGCGGCGTCCGTCGTGCTGATGGCCGACGACCTGCACGGGGTGCCCAACGCCATCGCGCTCAGCCGCGCCACGCTGGCCAACATCCGGCAAAACCTGTTCTGGGCGTTCGCCTACAACGCGGCGCTGATTCCGCTGGCCGCGGGCGCGCTGTATCCGGCCTTCGGCCTGTCGCTGTCGCCGATCTTTGCAGCCGGGGCCATGGCGCTGTCCAGCGTCTTCGTGCTGGGCAATGCGCTGCGCCTGAAGGCATTCCGTCCCCACGGGAGGCAAGCATGAACATCGGACAAGCCGCCAAGGAATCCGGCATCTCGGCCAAGATGATCCGCTATTACGAGAGCATCGGCCTGATCGGCCCGGCCGTGCGCACGGATTCCGGCTACCGGGTCTACAGCGAGCATGACGTGCACACGCTGCGCTTCGTGCGCCGCGCGCGCGATCTGGGTTTTTCCGTGGAGCAGATGAACGAGCTGCTGGCCCTTTGGCAGGACCGCAGCCGCGCCAGCGCGGACGTGAAGCGCATTGCGCTGGAACACATTGAAGAACTCGAGCGCAAGGCCGAGGCGCTGCGCGAAATGGCCGCCACCCTCAAGCATCTGGCGCAGCATTGCCATGGCGACGAGCGGCCCGACTGCCCCATTCTTGAGAACCTGGGCTGCTCGCACTAAATGTTCGCAATACAGCCACGCGGCGGGAGTTTTCCCGCCGCTGCCGTTTACTGTTCTGCCTGCGCCTCGGCGGCGACGCGAGCCTCGTAGGCCTCGGTGGCAGCCTGCTTGGCCGCTGCCTTTTCAGCCGCTGCGGCAAGCTTGGCTTCCTCGGCGGCAGCCGCATCGGCCGCTGCCTGGATCGCGCGCTGACGAGCGCGTTCCTTCGCTTCCAGCACGCCCTCGGCGTCCAGCGTTTCAAACACTGCGATGGATTCGACATGGCCCGTGTGCGGGAACATGTTGATCACGCCCGCGCTCTTGAGCACGTAGCCGCCTTCATGGACGAGAATGGATGCGTCTCGCGCCAAGGTGCCGGGATTACAGGACACGTAGACGATGCGGCGCGGACGCTCTTCGTACGTGAGGTCGGACAACGCTTGCGACACCGCGTGGGCGCCTTCGCGCGGCGGATCGATCAGCATGCGATCGAAGTAGCCCAGGCTGCGCAGCCAGGTGGCGTCGACTTCAAAGAGGTTCAGCGTGGCAAAGCTGGTGCGATCGCCCAGGCCGTGACGCGATGCCGCATCGAAGGCGCGGTCGGTCAGGGCCTTGCTGCCCTCCACGCCCACGGCTTCTCGGCCTTGCGTGGCGAGCGGCAGCGTGAAGTTGCCCAGGCCACAGAACAGATCGGCCACGCGGTCGGTGGGCTGCACGTCCAGGAGTTTGAGCGCGCGCGACACCATCGCGCGGTTGATGGCGTGGTTGACCTGCGTGAAATCGGTGGGCCGGTACGGCATGCGCAGGCCGAATTCCGGCATGGTGTAGGACAGCGCGTCGTTGTGCTCGGGCTCCAGCGCGTGCACCGTCTCCGGACCCTTGGACTGCAGCCACCATTGCACGTCGTGCTTGGCCGCGAAGGCGCGCAGGATGGCAATGTCCTCGTCGGTCAGCGGCAGCAGATGGCGCAGCACCAGCGCCGTCACGCCTTCGCCAAGCGCCACCTCGATCTGGGGCATGCGGTCGGGCGCGGACATGGAAGCGATCATTTCGCGCAACGGGATCAGCAGATTGCTGACGTGACGCGGCAACACATGGCATTCGCGCATGTCGGCCACGAAGCTGCTCTTGCGCTCGTGAAAGCCCACGAGCACCCCGCCCTTCTTGGGCACCACGCGCACGGACAGGCGCGCGCGGTAACGGTAGCCCCAGGTCGGACCCTGCAGCGGCGGCAGGATCAGCGCCGGGCGCAGCTTACCGACATGCCAGAACGTGTCTTCGAGCGCGCGCTGCTTGATCGCCACCTGCGTGGTGGGTTCCAGGTGCTGCATTGCACAGCCGCCACAGACGCCAAAATGCGGGCAGCGGGGCTCCACGCGTTGCGATGAGGGGCGCAGCACCTCGTCGACACGGGCGGTTTCATAGGAAGGCTTGCGGCGCAACGTGACCGCGGTGACCCGTTCGCCCGGCAAGGCGCCTTCCACGAAAATGACCTTCCCGTCGCGACGGGCGATCCCCCTGGCTTCCAGGTCCAGGGATTCGATACTCAAAACGTCAGACATCTCACGCAGTCCAGAATTGCACGCAACCCATGATTGTAGAAGGACTTCGTGCAATCCCGGAAATCGGCCTTGATGGGGCCGGAGCGGCGCCGTTCAGGGCGCCGCTACCGCCATCAGAACGAGCGCGCCACCGAGAAGACGGCGCCGATGCGGCCCGACGGGTGGCCGTACTTGGTGGGCAGCCAGTTGTCCTTGGTGGCGCCGACGGCCGCCAGGCCGAGGATCCAGCCTTTCAGGTCCTTGGTCACGCCCACCTTGTAGTCGACGTAGTGCCCGATCGAGTCGCCGTCCATGTTGGTCTGGTTCTTGAGTTTCTGGTAGCCCAGATGGCCCAGCAGTCCCCAGCCGTCGCCCAGGTCGAACGTGGCCGTTCCGTCCAGATACCAGGTGCCCTTGCTGTCCGGCGTGCTGAAAAAGTCGCTGGGCGTGTACGAATATTTGAGGCTGTAGTTGCCGTAGGACGCGCCCAGATAAATGTCCGTGTTGTTGTAGTTGCCGCCCTTGGGGGAACTGGAGCCGGGATAGTAGTAATGCAGCACGCCTGCATCCAGCGTGAAGCCGCCGCCCACGTCACCCTTCCAGCCGCCATAGAAGTCCATTTCCAGGTTGCCGTCGGTGAAAACGAAGCTGGAGACATTGGAGTTCCAGTTACCCAGGTAGAAGCCCGAGCTGTGGTTCAGGTCGAACCCCAATTGGACGGCAGGACGGAAGTCGGTCTGGGAATAGCCCCGGAACCGGTAGTCGCTGACGATGGTGGCATTACCGCTGAGCGAGAAGCCGCCCCCCAGATCGGTGGGTTCGGCTTGCGCCACCCCTGCAAAACAAGCAGCAAGCGCAAAAGGCAAGGCTAGCAACGTCTTCTTCATGGTGCGAGAGTCCTGATCGGATTGTCGAAAAAGCGGACGGCGCATGGCGCATCCGGCTGGCCGGCCTTGCTGCAGGGGTACTGCCGGCTCACCTTCCCTCAAGCAATGTCCATGCCAGGTTTCGGCGCGATGACAGCGCGATGACAGCGCCCGAGCCGCGCACGGTTGCGCCCGTTGATGCACCACGCTGGTGCCCTGTTATGGGGCGCAGCCCGGGCGGATGCGTCAAAACGGGGAATCGGGAGCAGCAAAACCATTGAGGATGGCGGCACGACAAAAAACCCCGGCACGCGCGCGGCGTGCCGGGGTCGGAGTTGGCTGTCGCTGGCCTTGGTTGGCCCTAGCTAGCCTTAGTTGGCCTTGGGCGGTGCGGGCGGCGGGACGTCGCCAGCGGCGGGGGCAGCCGGCTTGCCGGGACGACCCTTGTCGCCATGGCGGCCTTCCATCTTGGCGTGGCGCTCGGCCATGCGGGCTTCGCGCTCCTTGACGATCTTGGTGACCTGACCGCGCTGCGTGTCGTTCAGGCTATCCCAGACGGCCAGCCATTGGTCACGCACCTGCTTGGCCTGCGGGCCGAACGCGTCGCGGCGCTTTTCGGACTGCTCGACGAGCGCGCGGGGATCGAGCTTGCCGCTGTCGAGTTGCGACTTGAGCAGGTCATGGCGCTTGCCGCCGTCGGCACGCATCGCTTCGTGCAGGCTGCGCTGCCCTTCCTGGGCGGTCTTGAACAGGGCTTCCTGCTTGGCGTCGAGTTTCAGCTCGGCAACCTGGGCCTTGGACACGGGGCCCAGACCGGGGATGAGCAGGCCGTCACGCATGCCCTTGTGGAAACCACCGCCGCGATGGCCTTCGTGCATGGCGGCCGGACCGCCCTCGGCGGGAGGAGGAGGCGCAGCCATTGCGGAGCCAGCCGCGAAACCGCTCGACGCGGCGACGATAGCAAGGACGGCCAAATTGGAGCGGATAGCGAATCGGGACATGAAGGTCTCCTGAAAGTGAAGAAAGCGAGGCCATTGTGCGATCTGCCTGGTTTCATCCAGGTTTCGTTTACGGCCGTCTTGTTTCAGTCGATTGCTTGCCCTGCAAATGCGAGAACGGGGCCATGAAGGCCCCGTCGATGTGCCCTGCCCCCCGCGCAAGGGCAAGGGTTCAGGCTGGTTGCCCGCGCGGATCAGCCCGCGTCCCAGGCCGCCATGTATTCCTTCCAGTGCAGCGCATCGCTGGCCGAGAGCGTGTCGCGCACCAGCGCGATTTCGGCCTCGTAGGCGGTGCGGTCGAGTTCACCACGCAGGAAGCGGAAGCGGCAATACACCAGCCACGTATTGACCACGTCGGTTTCGCAGTACGCCCGCACCTCGTCGGCGCGGCCGGTGCTCCAGGCCTCCCAGACCTTGCTGCCGTCCATCCCGAGCTTGCCGGGAAAGCCGCAAAGCTTGGCCAGTTCGTCGAGCGGCGCGTTGGCGCGGCCGTTGTACTTGGCCAGCACGTCCATCAGATCGACGTGACGCGTGTGATAGCGCGAAATGTAGTTGTTGAACTTGAAGTCACGGTCTTCTTCGCCCATGTCCCAATAGCGCGGCGCCGGCACGCCCTGGATCAGGCTGCGGTAATGCAGCACGGGCAGGTCAAAGCCCGAGCCGTTCCAGCTGACGAGCTTGGGCGTGTAGCGCTCGATGGTCTTGAAGAAGCCCGCGAGCAAGGCCGCTTCGGGATCGTCCGGCTGGCCCAGCGTCTTGACGCGAAAGCCCTGGTCGTCGCGGAACACGCAGCCCACCACCGCCACCTTGTGCAGATGCAGCGGCAGGAAGTCGTGGCCCACGGCCTCGCGCCGCGCGGTCAGCGCGCGCTCGACCACTTCGTGGTCAGGCACGTCGGCGCCCCAGCCGTTGAGCTTGCGCAGCCCGTCGGCATCGGGGATGGTCTCGAGGTCGAATACCAGGGTGGGCGTCATTTGGGCGGCAGGTATTGCATCGGGTCCACCGGCGTGCCCTGGCGGCGGATCTCAAAGTGCAGGCGGGGCGACGTGGTGTCGCTCTGGCCGAGTTCGGCGATCTTGGCGCCGCGCTTGACCGTCTGGCCGGTCTTCACGAGCAGCGCTCGGTTGTGCGCGTAGGCCGTAATGAAGCCGTTCTGGTGCTCGACGATGATGAGGTTGCCCAGGCCGCGCACGCCATTGCCGCTGTACTTGACCAGGCCATCCGCCGCGGCGGTGATCGGGTCGCCCAGCGCGCCGGCGATGTCGATGCCCTTGCTGCTGGCATTGAAGGCCTGCACGATCTGGCCGTTGGCCGGCCAGGCCCAGTTGATGACACCGGCGTCGGCCGCACGCGTGGCCGGCTTCGTGTCGACCGGCGCCGGAGGCGGCGTGGGCGTGGCATCAGGTGCGGGCGTGGTGGCCGCGGGGGTTTCGGGCTGGTCGAGGGGCCGCGGCTGCGGCCGGTTACTGGCAATCGGCGCGGTCTGTGCGCCGCCGCCGGTGGCGCTGCCGGACATGCGCAGCACCTGCCCCACCGAGATCTGGTTGGGGTCGCTGATGTTGTTCCAGCGCTTGATGTTTTCGATGTCGACGTTGTTGGCGCGCGCGATCTTGTAGAGCGTGTCGCCCGGCTTGACCACATAGCTGCCGGACGTGGCCGTCGGCGCGGGTTGCCCGCCGGTCATGTCGACCACCGGGGCACGAGTACCTTTGGATGCGCAGCCGGCCAGGATGGCGAGGCTGAGAACCCCCACTGCGAAGAGCGGGCGGCGAAGGCGCGTCATGGACGCGCCCAAATTCATATCGGTCAGTTGCAACTGCCCGTTGAGCATACGTTTCTCCTGTCGCTCAAGATTGTATTCCGGACCGTAGCGGCACAAAGCGCACGGCCTCTAGTTCGGTTCTTTTCCAGCTTGCCGCGCCCGTGCGTTCGATCAGAACCAGGCGCTGGTTCGAGCCCCCTTCGGGAGCGATGAGACGGCCTCCCGGAGCAAGCTGCGTCAGCAGCGCTTGCGGGATGGCCAGACCTGCGGCAGCCACAACGATAGCATCGAACGGCGCCACGCCGGGCAGCCCCAAGGTGCCGTCTCCATAGATGAGCCGGATCCTTGTGGTGAGCCGCAAGGCGCGTAAATGCTCGCGCGCCAGCTCATACAGCCCGCGTATGCGTTCGATGGTGTGGACGTCGCGCACGAACTGCGCGAGCACCGCGGCCTGGTAACCGCAACCGGCGCCGACCTCAAGCACACGGGTGGGTGCGCGGTCTTCGCAAGCAGCCGCGATCATACGCGCGACAACCCATGGCTGGGAAATGGTTTGCGAATGGCCGATGGGCAACGCGGCGTCTTCATACGCGCGGCTGGCAAGGGCCTCGTCCACGAACAGGTGGCGCGGCACGGCGGCCATGGCATTCAGCACGCGTTCGTCGGTGATGCCTTGCGTGCGCAGGCGCTGGACCATGGCCTGGCGCAGCCGTTCGGAGTTCAGGCCAAGGTTGCTGCCCGCTTGCGGCACCGGCGCCTGCGCCTGCCGCTGCAACGTGGCGGCCGAGATGCGCGTGTTGCTGTTGGCCGGTGTATAGCCTGGGCTCAGGCGGCCGGCGTCGTGGCGGGCCGGGCTGCTGCGGCCGGCGCCGGGCGTGATGTCCGGCTGGCTTATCCGTTTGCGCATAGCGGCTCTGCCCAGGTGCGGATCTCGTCAAGCTGGCTGTGCTGGGTCAGGTCCAGGCGCAACGGCGTGACGGACACGATGCCCTGCTCGACGGCGTGGAAGTCCGTGCCGGGCGTGGCGTCGGCGGCCAGGCCGACCGGTCCGATCCAGTAGACCGTGTCGCCATAGGGCGTGGTGGTGCGCACGACGGGTTGCGACGGATGCCGCTTGCCCAGCCGCGTGACCGCAAATCCGTGCATGTCTTCGAAACGGCGGCTCGGGATGTTGACGTTGAGCAGCACCGGCGCCGCGAGCGGCTGGGCCAGATGGCGCTCGACCACCTGGCGGGCGGCGCGCGCGGCCGAGTCGATGTGCTCCCAGCCCTTTTCCGCCAGCGAGAACGCAATGGCGGGGATGCCGAACAGATACCCTTCGCTGGCGGCCGCGACGGTGCCCGAATAGAGGGTGTCGTCGCCCATGTTGGCGCCGTTGTTGATGCCGGACACGACCAGGTCGGGTCGCGTATCCATGAGGCCGGTCAGCGCGACGTGCACGCAATCGGACGGCGTGCCGTTGACGGCGATGAAGCCGTTGGAGGCGGTGCGCACCGACAGCGGCCGGTTCAGCGTGAGCGAGTTGGAGGCGCCGCTATGGTTGGTCTCGGGCGCAACGACGGTCAAATCGCCCAGCCCCTCCAGCGCCGCTACCAGCGCTTCAAGGCCAGGGGCCGAGTAGCCATCATCGTTCGAAACCAGAATTCGCATTGTGCATCCGAAAGAAAATAAAACGCGGGTGACGTTGCGGATTGTACCCGGGGTAGAATCCGCAGCCATTACTACAACAACGGATTCCCTTCCCATGGCGATAACCGAACCCTCCCTGGCGTTTTCCGTCGCGCTTGTCGTGCTGGCCTACCTGATCGGCTCCGTGCCGTTCGCCGTGGTGGTCAGCAAGCTGATGGGTCTGCAGGACCCCCGCAGCTACGGGTCCAAGAACCCGGGCGCCACCAATGTGCTGCGCACCGGCAACAAGACCGCCGCCGCGCTGACGCTTTTGGGGGACGCCGCCAAAGGATGGTTTGCGATCTGGCTGGCCGAGAAGCTGGCGCCCGGCATTGGCCCCGTCGCCCTGGCCTGCGTGGCGCTGGCCGCCTTCATCGGCCACCTGTACCCCGTGTTTCTGGGATTCAAGGGCGGCAAGGGCGTGGCGACCGCGCTGGGCGTGCTGGTGGCCATCCAGCCCTGGCTGGCCGTCGCCACCGCGGCAACCTGGCTGATCATCGCCATTTTCTTCCGCTATTCGTCGCTGGCGTCGCTGGTGGCCGCGTTCTTCGCCCCGGTGTACTACGTGTTCGGATCCGGGCTGGCGTGGCAGGCGCAGCCGGCCCTGGGCGTGGCGCTGGCGATCATCGGCATCCTGCTTTTCTACCGCCACCGCGCCAACATCGCCCGGTTGATCCAGGGCACCGAAAGCCGTATCGGCAGCAAGAAGAAGTAATCCCCACGCGATGGGGGATTGAACGGGCGGCCTGGCCGCCCGTTTTCATTTCAGGCGATATCGGCCAGATCCCAGCGCGGCTTGACCGTGAAGCTGTGGGCGCTGGCGTCCAGCGTTGCCAACCCGGCCTTCACCCGCTCGGCCGCCGCGAACGCGATCATGGCGCCGTTGTCGGTACACAGCTCCAGCGGCGGGAAGTACGCGCGCGCCTTGAGCGGCTTGAGCGCGGCTTCGAGCTTGGCGCGCAGGAGCTGGTTGGCCCCCACCCCGCCTGCGACGACCAGCCGGCGCAGCCCGGTCTGCTTCAAGGCGCGGATCGACTTGGCCGCAAGCACCTCGACAATGGCCGCCTGCGTCGATGCGGCCAGGTCTGCGCGGGTCTGTTCGTCCAGGGCGCCATTCTGCTCGGCCGCCTTGACGCGGGTCAGCACGGCCGTTTTCAGGCCACTGAAACTGAAGTCCAGGTCGCCGCTGTGCAGCATGGGGCGCGGCAGGTCGAAGCGCGAGGCGTCACCGCTGCCGGCCAGGCGGGACAGCGCGGGTCCGCCCGGATAACCCAGCCCCATGAGCTTGGCGGACTTGTCGAAGGCCTCGCCCGCGGCGTCATCCAGCGTTTCACCCAGCAGCTCGTAGCGACCTACGCCGTCCACGCGCATGAGTTGCGTGTGTCCGCCGGACACCAGCAAGGCAATGAAGGGAAACTCGGGCCGGGGATCGGCCAGCATCGGCGACAGCAGATGGCCTTCGAGGTGATGAATGCCGATGGCCGGCAAGCCGCGCGACCAGGCGAACGACTGCGCAACACTGGCGCCGACCAGCAAGGCGCCAGCGAGACCGGGCCCCGCCGTGTAGGCGACGGCGCCGATGTCGGACATCTGCAGGCCCGCATCTTGCAGCACCTGGCGGGTCAGCGGCACCACGCGGCGGATGTGGTCGCGCGAGGCAAGTTCCGGCACCACGCCCCCATATTCCTGGTGCATGGCGATCTGGGTGTGCAGCGCGTGCGCGAGCAGGCCGCGTTCCGTACAGACTGCTGCGACGCCGGTTTCGTCGCAGGAGCTTTCAAAGCCGAGAATGATCATGGCGGCAGAGTTTACAACTGATGCGAAAATACGCAGGTTCTTGAATGGGACGGGGCTTTCCGCCCTGCCCGCCACAACCTGAAAATCCTGCAAAAACCCTGGGGACTCGAATGCTGGAGAAGCTATTCAAGCTGCGTGAGCACGGCACGACCGCAAGAACGGAAGTCGTGGCCGGCCTGACGACATTCCTGACGATGTCGTACATCATCTTCGTCAATCCTGACATCCTGTCCTCGACGGGCATGGACCGAGACGCGGTCTTCGTTGCGACCTGCCTGGCCGCCGCGCTGGGCTCGCTGGTGATGGCGTTTATCGCCAACTGGCCGATCGGCATGGCGCCCGGCATGGGCCTGAACGCCTTCTTTGCCTTCACCGTGGTCAAGACCATGGGCTACACCTGGGAGCAGGCGCTGGGCGCGGTGTTCATCTCGGGCATCATCTTTCTGTTCCTGACGATATCCGGCATCCGGGTCTGGCTGGTCAAGGGCATCCCGCATTCGCTGCGCAGCGCCATTGCGGCCGGCATCGGGCTGTTTCTGGCCATTATCGCGCTATCCAGCGCCGGCATCGTGGTCGCCCATCCGGCCACCAAGGTCACGCTGGGCAATCTCACCACCCACGGTCCGCTCTTTGCCATCCTGGGCTTTTTCGTGATCGCGTCGCTGGATGCGCTGCGCGTGCGCGGTGCCATCCTGATCGGCATTATCGTCGTCACGGTGCTGTCGATGGTGATGGGCTACAACGAGTTCAAGGGCATCTTTTCGGCGCCGCCCAGCCTGTCGCCCACGCTCTTCAAGCTGGACATCATGGGCGCGCTGCATTCCGGCTTTGTGCACGTGATTCTGGTGTTCGTGCTGGTCGAGGTGTTCGATGCCACCGGCACGCTGGTGGGCGTGGCCAAGCGCGCCGGCCTGGTGCCCGAAGACCGCCCCAATCGCCTGGGCCGCGCGCTCTTTGCGGACAGCACCGCCATCGTGGCCGGCTCGATGCTGGGCACCAGCAGCACCACCGCCTACGTCGAGAGCGCATCCGGCGTGCAGGCCGGCGGGCGCACCGGCATGACGGCGCTGATCGTGGGCCTGCTGTTCCTGGCCGCACTGTTCATCTCGCCGCTGGCGGGCGCCGTGCCGGCCTACGCCACCGCACCCGCCCTGCTCTACGTCGCCGGACTGATGATGCGCGAGCTCATCGACATCGACTGGAATGACGTCTGCGAAGCCACGCCGGCCGCGCTGACCGCGCTGGTCATGCCGTTCACGTACTCGATCGCCAACGGCATTGCGTTCGGCTTCATCAGCTATGTGGTGCTCAAGACCGCCACGGGCAAGATGCGCGACATGCACCCGGCAACGTGGCTCGTGGCCGTGCTGTTCGTGATCCGCTACGCGTTCTTTCCGGAATAAGCGGGGTTGGTTGGCAAGGTGTCAGACACCTTGAAGTCCGGATGTCTGACACCTCAACCCGCCGTCCACACCGCCAGTTCGTAGCCGTCCGGGTCCGTGAAATGGAAGCGGCTGCCGCCGGGAAAGGTGAACGTGTCGCGGCTGATGCGACCTCCCGCGGCCGTGATGCGTTGCTGGGTGGCGGCCAGGTCGTCGCCGTACAGGATCACCAGGGGGCCGCCCGGACGCACGGCTTCCCCCGCCGTGAAGCCGCCCTTCAGGCGGCCGTCGGTGAATTCGGTGTAGGTAGGCCCGTAATCCGTGAACGTCCACCCGAAGACCTCGCCGTAGAAGCGCTTGCTGCGCGCGATGTCCGCGACGTTGAATTCGATGTTGTCGATGCGGTTGTTGTTGCCGCTGGCGCCCATGCGCGTCTCCTGTGTGGCGGATGGCAAAAGCGCGGCGATGCGATGCCTCGCGTCCTGCCGCTATTGTAGGGATCGGAAAAATCAATCAACCCGGCCGAGGGCATGGTTGCTGGCGGGCTCGGTTGAATTCGCCGATACACTCCCCATGTAGATCAGCATATGGAGTACATTTTGCGCCCTTCCCCTTTCATTTCCGCGCTGCCGGCCTGTCCCTTCGCAGCGGAGGCGCACGCATGAGCGTCCTGGCGAACATCCCCTTTTCCGTGCTGGACCTGGCCCCGATTGTGCAGGGGCGCGATGCCGCGGACGCGTTCCGCAATACGGTCGCACTGGCGCAGCACGTGGAGCAGCTGGGCTACAACCGCTTCTGGCTGGCCGAGCACCACAACATCAATGGCATCGCCAGCAGCGCCACGGCCGTGCTGATTGGCCACGTGGCCGGCCACACCCGCACGCTGCGCGTCGGCTCAGGCGGCGTCATGCTGCCCAACCACGCGCCGCTGATCATCGCTGAACAGTTCGGGACGCTCGAAACCCTGTACCCCGGCCGCATCGACCTGGGCCTGGGCCGCGCGCCCGGCAGCGACGGCGCCACGCAACAGGCGCTGCGCCGCAGTCCGCGCAGCGGACTTGAGTTTCCGGCCCTGGTCGAGGAACTGCGCGCCTTTCTTGCACCCTCGCGCCCCGGCCAGCCCGTGCGCGCCATCCCCGGCGAAGGGCTGGACGTGCCGATCTGGCTGCTGGGTTCCAGCGACTTCAGCGCGCGCATGGCGGCTGAACTTGGCCTGCCCTTCTCGTTTGCCGGGCACTTCTCGCCGGAAGGCATGGCCGCGATGCGCCTGTACCGTCACTTGTTCAAACCGTCCAAGACGCTGGACCGCCCCTACTCGATGATCGGCGTGCCGGTCATTGCCGCGGAAACCGACGAGGCCGCGCGCTTTTTGTCGACCACGCAGCAACTGAAGTTCCTCTCGCTCGTGCGTGGCCATCGCCTGCAATTGCAGCCGCCGGTCGACAGCATGGACGGCGTGTGGAACGAATGGGAGCGCGAGGCGGTCAATCAACGATTGGGCGCGTCGATCGTGGGCGGCCCGGACACCGTCAAACGCGAGCTCGAGGCCCTGGTCGCGGAAACGCAAGCCGACGAGGTCATGATCGTGTCTGACTTCTATGACATCGCAGACCGCCTGCGCTCGTTCGAGATCGTCGCTTCGCTGAAAAACGGGTCTGGCGTCTCCACGAAATCGGCGGCCTGAGGGCCGCAATCTGCGCCGTTGACGGCGCCAACCATTGCGACGCGGCCTGGACCGGCTCTACTATTGGCTTTCAGGGCTTGGCACTACGCGTCGCCGAATCAGCACCGGGGCAGGCCCCCGGCGTCTCCGCCACCGCTTTTCGCCGCCCACGCGGCAAGGATTTCTCATGAGTATTGTTGAACTCACCAAAGACAGCTTCCAGGAAGCCATCACGCCGGACGGCACCCTCATCGTCGACTTCTGGGCGCCGTGGTGCGGCCCTTGCCGCGGTTTCGCGCCCGTATTCGAACAGGCCGCCACCGAGCATCCTGACGTCACGTTCGCCAAGGTAAATACCGACGTTGAGCAGGAACTGGCTGGCGCGCTGGGCATCCGCTCGATTCCGACGCTGATGGTCTTCCGCGAAAAGGTCCTGCTGTTCTCGCAACCGGGCGCCTTGTCCGGCGGTCAGCTCAATGAACTGCTCGCCAAGATCAAGGAAGTGGACATGGAAAAGGTCCACCAGGAAATCGCCGCGGCGCAAGACAGCCAGGACGCGTAAACAGCAAGGGGCCCGGATCGGGCCCCTTCCTTTTGCACCGGGACAACGGCTTCCCGCCGCAGCGGGTCATGTCTGTCGGCGCGGGCGCGGTCCGGCTACGAAACGACTTCCCATGCGGATCGGCCGCGCGTGATGTTAGCCGCGGTGACTTCCAATTCAGGCAGGCCCGCGCGCGGCACCGTGAACGTTAGCGTGACGCCGTCCGCGTTGTAGTCTTCCTGCTGAATGGCGGCGCCTGCCTGCGCCAGCCGTGATTTCAGCAGCGCCATCTCGCCGAAGCCGCAGGCGCAGCGCACCGTCGCCAGGTCGACGATTTCCGTGCGGTCTCCCAACCGCAGGCAGTTGGCCGCGCAGCCGCCGTAGGCCCGCACCAGTCCGCCCGCACCGAGCTTGATCCCGCCGTACCAGCGCACCACCAGCACCGCCACGCGATCCATGTCCTGGCCTTCGATGGCCTGCAGGATTGGCCGGCCCGCGGTGCCCCCGGGCTCGCCATCGTCATTGAATCGGTATTCCTGTCCGATGCGGTAGGCCCAGCAGTTGTGCGTGGCTTCGGGATCGCTGTGCTCGGCAAAGAAGCGCATGGCGTCGTCGATCGTGGCGACCGGCGCGGCATACGCGGCGAAGCGGCTTTTCTTGATGTCTTCCTGGAAGGTGCAGGGAGCGGTCAGCGTGTGCGTCATGCCCGGCATTGTAAGTGCGCGGATCGGCAGGCGCCGTTGCCGCGCTAGCCGTGGCAGTCAGGGACTTCCTGATCCAGATAGACGTCGAAGGCAACGTCGCGTGCCCATTTCGTGGTCATGGCCTTCCAGGCGCCGGCGCGGTCCCAGGCGCGCATTTCCTGGCCGAGCCAGGCGCGCGAGGCATCGTCCTGCGCGGGCAGCAGCCATACCCGTTCCTGGCGAGCGCCATCGGCGGTCAGCGTCGACGAAAACTTCTTCCATTCCGGAAAGCGCATCAGCGGCTCCCAGACGGCGTCGTCGACCAGACCGATGTCGCACTCCCCTTCGCGCACGGCAACCAGCGCATCCGACGGTACGCGGTAGGTCTTGACGGCAGCGCCCCAACTTTGCGCCAGGGCTTGCGCCTGCGTGGCCGCCTCGGCCATGCACACGCTGCGGCCCTGCACGTCGGCGGGTTTGCGCATCCGCGTGTCGGTGCGGATCACGGCCTTGGGCCGTGCGGCGTAGCCGGTGGCTTGCACTGCAACGGTGTGCGGCTGTCCGTCGGCGCGGTCCGCAAGCACCAGATCCACCTCGCCCGACTTGAGCGCTCGAGCGGCGTCAGCGGCTGGCAACTGAACCAGCCGCACGGGCAGCTTCAGGCTGGCGCCCAGCTTTTCCGTGATGGCGGCATCCAGGCCTTCGGGCGTCCGGATCTTGGCGCCGGCGACCGGCGGCGGCGCCAGATACGGCACGCCCACGACAAGTTCACCGCGCGCCCGCGCGGCCGAAAAGGTCTCCGGCTGCGCCAGCGCAAAGCCCGCGAGCAGCAGGCCCGCGGCAAGGACGAATGGACGCATGCGGGACATCATGATGAGGAGGTCAGACGTATTGGTAGCGCAGCAAACGATGCTTGAGGTTTTCAAGCACGAACTGGTCGATCAGCGCGGCCAGCACGGCAATCACGAGGATGTTGGTCATGACCCCGGTCATATCCGCGATTTCGCCCGAATATGCCAGCGACCGGCCCAGACCCTTGCCGAAGCCGATCAGCATTTCGGCCGAGATCAGCGCCCGCCAGGCGTTGCCGAACGCCAACTGCGCGCCGGTGATGAGCTCGGGCATCACCGCCGGCAGGTACACCCGCTTGATCAGCCCCCAGCGCGTCGCACCCATGACGCGCGCCGCCGACACGTGGACGCGTTGCACGGATTCGGTGGCGTTCATCACGCTGAGCGCGGCCGGAAAGAACGCCGACAGCGCCACGACCACGATGATGGGCGTGTTGCCAAAGCCCATCACGATGAGAAACAGCGGTACCCACGCGATGGACGGAATCGACTGCAGGATGACGATGGCGCTGCGCAGGACTTCGCGAAAGAAGAACAGCACGGCGGCCACAAGGCCGAAGCCCACGCCGGCGGCCAGCGCCAGCCCATAGCCCGCGCCCAGCCGTCCCAGCGTGCCCATGAGGCTCTGGTGGAACGATTGCTTGCCCAGGTCTTCGAACAGCCGCTCGACGACGGCGGGCACGCCCGGCATCAGGAAGTCGGGCAGCGCGAACGCCGCCATTTGCCACAGCGCCAGGATGAACAGGACGCCCAAAACGCCCGCGAGGTGCTTGCGGGCGCCGGTCACTCGCGTAGATGCGCTCAAAGCTTGCGAGCCTCTTGCCAGGACAGGTCGACGATGCTGGAGACGTCGTACGGTTTGCCGTCGCGCGTCTTGAGCGAACCCTGGGCTTGCAGGATGTCAGCGATTTCCTGCATGCGGGCCGTGTCCTTTTCCGTCAGCTTGGGCGTGAACACCTGCGTGCTGATGGCCTCGGTGATGACGGTTTCGCGGGGCAGTTCGCCACGGGCCAGCGTCTTGAGCGTCGGTTCGGCGATGAAGTAGGACGCGATCAGCTTGGAGGCCTGTTCAGGTTCCTTCTGCAGCAGCGTGATGGCCTGGTTTTGCGCGTCCAGCGCCTTCCAGACATCGTCCTTGCGCTTGGCCAGCGTTTCGCCCGAGGTGATGACGACCATGCACGGGAACGGCCAGGCCTGGCCCACTTCGTAGATCTGCTTGACCGGCGCGACCAGTTGCGCGATGCGGTCGTAGGGTTCGAACAGGAAGGCCGCGTCCACGCGCTTGCCCACCAGCGACTGCACGGCCACGGCCGGGCTCACGCCCATGACGTTGACGTCGTCGGCGGAAAGATTGCCCTGCTTGAGCACGACGCCCTTCAGGACCACGTCGGCGGTGCTGCCTTCAGCTTGCGAGGCCAGCGTCTTGCCCTTCAGACCGGCGATGTCCTTGATGCCGGAATCGTCACGCACGATCAGCGAGTGATAGCCCTGCTGCGCGCCGCCCACCACCTTCAGGTCCGCGCCCTTGGAGGCCCAGGCGACCGCGTTGGTGAAACCGAGCACGCCGATGTCGAGCTGGCCGCCGACGATTGCCTTGATGAGGTCGGTGCCCGACTTGAATTCGATCAGTTCGGAATCCAGGCCGGCCTTCTTGTAGTACCCGCCCTCTTGCGCGACGATTGCCTGCGCGTCGTCCATCACGCGCAGATAGCCTACGCGGAACTTCTCGGCAGCCATCGCGGGGGCAGCCGCCAGCAGCGCCGCGGCCAGCGGCAGGGACAACCATTGCTTCAGTTTCATCAGAGGAGCTCCAGGAAATTCGATAAGCGGCCGCGCCCGAGCGCGGCCGTGGGGTATTGGGAAAGAAGGTCAGGCAGCCAGCGCGATGTCCGCGTGCGCGTCCGAACCGCCGACACCAATGCCCAGGAGACGCAGGATTTCGCGCTTCTCGGTGGCCAGGTCGGACAGGTCGTGCGTCTTGGTGCGGTGGGCCAGGTTGAATTCGCGCAGCACCCGCGCCGGACGCGGGCTGAACACGACGATGCGATCGGCCAGGAACAGCGCCTCGTCGACGTCGTGGGTCACCAGCAGCACGGTGGGCTTTTCTTGCGCGATGAGCTGGCGCAGCACGTCCTGCAGGCTGAGCCGGGTCAGTGCGTCCAGTGCGCCGAAGGGTTCGTCCATCAGCATGGTCTGGGGCTGCGCAATGAATGCGCGGGCCAGCGCGGCGCGCTGGCGCATGCCGCCGGAGACCTGATGGGGATAGTAGTGTTCGAAGCCTTCCAGGCTGACGCGCGCCAGCCAGCCGCGTGCGGCTTCGCGGGCGGGCTTCTTGGGCGTGTTCTGGAATTCCAGGGCGAGCGCCACGTTGTCTTCCAGCGTCAGCCAGGGGTACAGGGCGTGTTCCTGGAACACCAGCGTGCGGCTGGGATGGGGGCCCGTGACCTTGTTGCCGTCGGCAAGCACATTGCCCTGCGTGGGCATTTCGAGCCCTGCTGCCAGATGCAGCAAGGTCGACTTGCCGCAGCCGGAGGGGCCGACCAGCGCGACCAGCTCGCCGGTCTTGAATTCACTGGTGAAGCCATCGACGACGGGCAGGTCGCCGAAGTGCTTGTGGACGTGGTCGAAAGTCAGGTTCATGGAACGAATCGTCAGCGCGCGTGAAAACGAGCCTCAAATCTAACAATTCGTTATATGAATCCAAACAATCAATATTGAATGTCTTTACTTCTTTTCGTAATAACGCTCAGACCGCCGTCGGCTGCCGACTGGCCGCCCGCTGCAATCCAAAGGCAATGACGAAGCCCAGCGTGACGGACAGCGACGCCGCCAGGAAGATCGCGGGGTAGCCGAAGCCGCTGGATATGTAGCCCGCGATCGGACCGGTCACGCCTAGCGCCAGGTCCAGAAAGGCCGAATAGGCGCCCAGCGCGGCGCCGCGGCTGCCGGCCGGCACGCGCGCGACGGCTTCGACGCCGATGGCCGGAAACACCAGCGCGAAGCCGCAGCCGGTAAGCGCGGCGCCCAGCAGCGCCATGCCAGGGTTGGGCGCCAGCCACAACAGCAACAGGCCGGCCGCCTCGACCACGAACGACACTTGCGCGACCCGGAATCCGCCAAACCGGGTGATGGTGCCGGCGAACAGCAGGCGAACGCCGATGAAGGCGCCGCCGAAAGCGCTGAGCGCGCTTGCCGCGCCGTCCCACGAGACGCTGGCGTAATACAGCGCGACAAAGGCGGCCAACGTGCCGAAGCCCACCGAACCCAGACCCAGCGCCACCCCGTGCGGAAACACGCGCAGCACCACACTCTTGAAGGCCATCCGGTGCCCGCCCACGATGGCGACGGCCGGACGGATCATGGCCAGGCCCAATCCGCCCAACCCCAGCAGCAGCACCGCGCCGCCCAGCGCGCCCATGCTCCAGTGTTTTTCGAGCTGCACGCCCAGCGGCGCGCCCAACGCCAGCGCGCCATAGGTGGCGATGCCGTTCCACGAAATGACGCGAGCCGTGTGCAGCGGCCCAACCCGCGCGAT
Source organism: Achromobacter sp. 1012554356 (assembly GCF_059760815.1). NCBI lineage: Bacteria > Pseudomonadati > Pseudomonadota > Betaproteobacteria > Burkholderiales > Alcaligenaceae > Achromobacter > Achromobacter sp. 1012554356. Next base: position 26,006 of record NZ_JCBANC010000049.1, read on the forward strand.
GGCCCAGGTGGCCGAGCCGGTGCCGACCCAGCTCTCGCCGAATCCCAACGCCAGGCGGCTGAGAATGATTGCCGCCAGGCTGAGCCAAGCGGTGCGTTCAAAGGCATAGGCGAGCAGCAGGAAGATGCCGCTTATCGCGCAAGCCGCCATGCCGATGACGACGGTCTGCTTCGGGCCGACCGTATCGGCCATGCGCCCGGCGTGCGAGCGGCTGAGCAAGGTCGCCACGTACTGCACGCTGATCGCCAGGCCCGCCAGCACGGATCCGTAACCCAGGTTGTTGTGCACGTAACCCGGCAGCACGGCCAGCGGCAGGCCGATCGCCAGGTAGCAGATGAAGGTGAAGAAGGCGATGGCTACGATGCGGGCCGTCAGGGTAAACGTGCCGATCTGCGCGCCATCGGGCGCGTCATGCTTGGAGGGGGACATGTGGGGACAAAAAGAAGCCTGGCCGGACAGCCGCCAGGGTCGGGCCCGATGATAGCGCAGCGCAGATTGCGTCCGGCTGAATGCTTGTCCATGGCGGCCCGGCGAACGGCATGGAGCGCGGCCGTGGCGCAGATGAGAAAGCGGCGCACGAACCCGTGCGCCGCTTCATGACCCGCCGTGCGGAATCAGGCCTCGATGCCGCGCGAGGACAGGTAGTCTTCGTAACCGCCGCGGTAGTCGACGATCTCGCCCGAGGGCAGGATTTCGATCACGCGCGTGGCCAGACCGGACACGAATTCGCGGTCATGCGACACGAACACGAGCGTGCCTTCGTACTTTTCCAGCGCGAACTGCAGCGATTCGATCGATTCCATATCCAAGTGGTTGGTCGGCTCGTCGAGCAGCATCACGTTGTGCCGGCCCAGCATCAGGCGGCCGAACGTCATGCGGTTCTTTTCGCCGCCGGACAGCACCTTCGGGGCCTTGGGCAGGTCATCGGCCGAGAACAGCAGGCGGCCCAGCACCGAACGGATCGACTGGTCGTCGTCGCCCGGCTGGCGGTGGTCGCCCATCCAATCCAGCAGGTTGATGTCGGTTTGCTGAAACTGGTCGGACACATCCTGCGCCATGTAGCCGAGGTCGGCATTGTCCGACCACTTCACCGTGCCCGAATCCGGTTGCAGGTCCTGGGCCAAGAGGCGCAGCAGCGTGGTCTTACCCACCCCGTTGGCGCCGATGATGGCGATCTTTTCGCCGGCGTCGACCATGGCCGAGAACTTGGTGATGACGGGCGCGTCGTAGGCCTTGGTCAGGTTTTCGACGGTGACGGCCAGGCGATGCATGACCTTGTTCTGCTCGAACCGGATGTACGGGTTCTGGCGCGACGAGGGCTTGACCACGACCTGGTCGGCCTTGATGCGGTCGATCTGCTTCAGGCGCGAGGTGGCCTGGCGCGACTTGGACTTGTTGGCCGCGAAGCGGCGCACGAAGTCCTGCAGTTCGGCGACGCGTTCCTTGGCCTTGGCGTTGTTGGCCACCAGGCGCTCGCGGGCCTGCGTGGAAGCCAGCATGTAGTCGTCGTAATTGCCGGCGTAGACGCGGATTTCACCGTAGTCGACGTCGGCCATGTGCGTGCACACCTGATTCAGGAAGTGACGATCGTGGCTGATGATGATCATCGTGCTCTGGTAGCCGTTGAGCACGTTTTCCAGCCAACGGATCGTATTGATATCCAGGTTGTTGGTGGGTTCGTCCAGCAGCAGCACGTCGGGGTTCGAGAACAGGGCCTGGGCCAGCAGCACGCGCAGCTTCCAGCCCGGCGCGACTTCACGCATGGGCAGGTTGTGCTGGTCCACCGCGATTTCCAGGCCCAGCAGCAGCTCGCCCGCGCGGGCTTCGGCGGTATAGCCGTCGTATTCCGCGAACTTGGCTTCCAGATCGGCCGCGCGCATGTAGTCGTCTTCGGTCGCCTCCGGGTTCGCGTAGATCGCGTCGCGTTCGGACATGGCGCCCCACATTTCGGTGTGGCCCATCATCACGACGTCCAGTACGCGCACGTCTTCAAATGCAAACTGGTCCTGGCGCAGCTTGCCCAGGCGCACGCCGGGTTCGAGCGCGACGTTGCCGCCGGAGGGTTCCAGGTCGCCGCCGATGATCTTCATGAACGTAGACTTGCCGGACCCATTGGCCCCGATCAGCCCGTACCGGTTGCCTTCCCCGAACTTGACGCTGACGTTCTCGAAAAGGGGCTTGGGACCGAACTGGATGGTGAGATTGGCGGTGGATATCACGGTGTATGTACGTTTGAAGGCGCCCGAAAGCGCATGCGGGAAAACCTGCTAGTGTAGCAAACGGGCTACGGCCCTTATTTATATTGGCGGGTCGCGGCGCTGCGGGAGCGCCGGACCGCCCGCCCCGCCTCAGTGGTGATGCTCGTCCAGCACCAGGTGCGCGAGGCCCTTTTCGGTGGCGATGCCGACCTTCTGACCGATCGGCAAGGTGGCTTTAGTGGCGACATGGCCGTACGGCAGGCCGGTGATGACCGGCACCTTGACCGTCTTGCGCAGCCAGGCCACGACTTCGTGCAGATCGTAGCCCTTGTCGTGCGGCGCCAGCTTGTAGTCGGTGAAACGGCCCAGCACGATGGCCTTCTGGCGCGCCAGGATGCCTGCCTGCCAGAGCTGGATCAGCATGCGCTCGACGCGGTACGGATGCTCGGCCACGTCTTCCAGGAACAGGATGCCGCCGCGGATCTTCGGCATGTACGGCGTGCCCAGCAGCGAGGTCAGCATCGCAAGGTTGCCGCCCCACAGGATGCCGCGCGCGTCGACCGGGTCGGCGTCCTGCGTTTCAAAGCTGAGAATCTCCAGTTCGCCGCGCATCACTTCGCCGAACAGCGCGTCGGTCAAGTCATCGACCTTCTTGCCGCCGAAATCCTGGACCGCCGTGGCGCCGGTGTAGCTGACCGCGCCGGTCTGCGCCAGCAGGCCCAGATTGAACGCCGTGAAATCGCTCATGCCGACAAAGCGCTTGCCGCTGGCGGCCATGGCCTTCCAGTCGATGGCATGCAGCAACCGGCCCAGTCCGTAGCCGCCGCGCGTCACCATGACGATCGGCAGCTTCTGCTTCGTGGCGCGCGTCAGGCTGGCCAGACGTTGCGCGTCCGTGCCGGCAAACCGTTGATGTTCAGCCAGCGCCGTGCGGTCCAGCGCGGTCTTGAACCCCTGCTGCTCCAGCCGTTCGCGCGCCAGCGTCACGGTGGCGGGGTCGCGCACGGCGGACGACGGGGAAATCAGGTAGATGCCGCGAGCGTCCGGCTGGGGACCGTGATGATGCGCGTGATCGTGATCGTGGGCATGGTCGTGGCCGCATGCGTCGCCGCAGTCCGGGCCGTGATCGTGCGGATGATCGTGCGCCGGGATGGCGTCGGCCTTGGCGCGGCGCGCCTTGGCGGCAGGCTTGGCGGCTTTGGGGGTACTCATGCGATAGTTTCCTTGGCGCGGCGTTCGCGGAAGAACCGGCGCAGCAGATTGCCGCAGGGTTCCGCCATCACGCCGCCGGTGACTGAAGTGTGATGATTGAGCTTGGGCACCGACCCGACGTCCAGCACACTGCCGCAGGCCCCGGTCTTGGGGTCATAGGCGCCGAACACGACACGGGCAAGGCGCGCGTGCAGCATGGCGCCGATGCACATGACGCAGGGTTCCAGCGTAACGTAGACGGTGATGCCGGGCAGCCGGTAGTTTTCAAGCTGGCGCGCGGCGCCGCGCAAGGCGACGATCTCGGCGTGCGCCGTGGGATCGTGGTCGATGATGGTGCGGTTGTAGCCTCGCCCCAGGATGTCGCCCTGGGCGGATACGACCAGCGCGCCCACCGGCACCTCTCCGATGTCGTAGGCGGCCTGGGCCTGTTCCAGGGCCAGGGTCATGAAACGCGCGTCCTGCTCGGTCCAGGGCGGGACCGCCGCCAGCGGGGCCAATTCAGCCACGGTACACCCGCGATTTCAGCGCGATGCGGCCGGCCAGGCTGGTGACGGCTTCTTCGAGCCATTGATACAGCTCGGCCTCTTCGTCATAGCGGGCCTGATTAAGGTTGGACACGCGCCCTTCCTCGATGAAGCCCCAGGCGCGGCTGCGCTTGTCGCGGTGCTTGGGATCCCAGACCCCGAAGGCAAAGCCCCCGGCGCGGCGGATCAGCGAAAAGCACGGAATGTCGGTGTAGCCGTCGCCCACGAAGACCATCTGATCGAACGGGATGCGCAACCGGTCTTCGGGAACCTTGCGGTTGACCTCGAACGGCTTGTTGCGGAATTCGCGGCCGATGATGCCCTTCTGGATGTGGAACAGATAGCGGGTCTTGTCGGTAAAGCTGACGACGCGTCGCGGGAATGCGATGCCGCCATCGTCGCCATAGACAAATTCAGATGCCCAGATTTCGGTGAACTCATGCGCGATGGGCGTCGAGCGCACCACGTCGCCAATGCCGCTGGAGATGAGATAGAACTCGAGCTGCACTTGCGGGTGCTCGGCCCGCACCGCGGCGCGCAGACGCTGGAACAGCGTGGAGACGCCGTCGTGCAGGTCCAGGCGCGCGCCCCAGTCTTTCAGGCGCTGCTGCGTAATGAGCCCGAGACGTCCCTGCCGGGACAGTTCGATCATCTTGTAGAGGTAGGCGGGGACGGGATCCCAGTCCTGCTGGAACAGCAGGGGGTCGACCTCTTCTTTCCAGAAGGCGGCCGTGTCCACGCCGATGCTGTCCAGGAAACCGGACGTGCTGTCCGAGGCCAGCGTGTCGTCGAAATCGAAAATCAGGGCGATGACGTCGGACATGAATATGCGTGAGAAAAGGCGACAGCCGCCATTTTGCCTGAATGCGGCAGCGGCTGCGCCTCGGAAGCAGCGCGGCGCGTCAGGCCGCGAGCTGCTTCAACACCTGCTTCATGGGCTCGACTGCGCGCGCCCGGCATCGAGCGCCAGGCTTCAAGCGCCCTGCTTCACGCCGCGGCTTACTGGCGGATCGGCGCGGACATCGTTCCGGTGCCCGGGGCAGGAGCCATGCCTGGCGCGGGGGCCATGCCCGGAGCGGGGGCCATGCCCGGGGCGGGAGCCATTCCCGGCGCGGTGCCGGCGGGCACCTGAATTACGGTTTCGCGCAGCACGCCGCCGCCCTGCACACTGCCGCGCACGTTGCCGGGCGCGGTCATCTGCGTGATGCAATTCTGACGCTGGGTTTCCGGCAGGCGGTTGCAACGCGCCACCGTGTTCTGCTGCAGTTGTTCAGGGCTGTCTTCTCGCAGATTCTGGCGGCTGCGCTCCTGGCGCGCCGCGCCGGCTTCACGCAGGCAGGTCTCTAGCGGCTGCCCGGTCGTGCCGCTTTTGCAGGCGGCGACGTCCTGCTGATAGCTGGACTGCGCCGAGGTGCCGGCCGATTGCGCTTGCGCCCCCCCGGCGGCAAGCATCAGGCCGGCGGTGCACAGAATGGCCGCGAGGCGCTTCGAAGGCATGGGAACAGTATTCATGGTCAGCTCCTTTTGAAGAGATTGAACCCGGACGGCGCGGTATCCACCGCGCCGTCCACTGACCTCACTATCCCACGCCGACGCGATGGGGGACATAACCAGCGACGTGAATTCGTAAGGTTACGTTTCAACGCCGAAAAAACAGGGACCGTTTGAAATCAACGCGCGTCCCTGTCCGCTTCAGCCTTGGTAAGCCGGTTTCGGTACGTCGCCGCGCGCATCAGCAGCATGGCCGTGACGGGCGACGACACAATCAGCAGCAGCGTGATGATGACTTCGTGAAACACCGGACGTGCGGACAGCGCCGAGAACACCAGGATGGAAGACGCCAGCACGCAAGCGCAGCCCATCGTGTTGCCCAGCGTCGGCGCGTGAATGCGCGACTGGAAGGTGCGGAAACGCAGCAGGCCGGCGGAGCCGGTCACGGCCAGCAGTCCGCCCAGCACCAGCAGGATGGTGGCGGGAATGCCGGCCCAGAGCGGGATATCGACGTCCATCATGGCTCGATGACCTCGCCGCGCAACAGGAAGCGCGCCATCGCGGTGGAGCCCACGAATCCGAACAGCGCGATCAGCAACGCAATGTCGAAGTACACCGACGTGCCGGACCGGATGCCGAACACCAGCATCGTCAGCATGCCGTTGATGTACAGCGTGTCCAGGGCCAGGACGCGGTCCTGGGCGGTAGGGCCGCGCACGAGGCGGACGGTGGCGAACACCATGCCCAGCGCAAAGCAGAGCAAGGCAAAGGACGCCGCCCAATACAGTACGGAATTCATTCGAACATCTCCATCAACGGGCGCTCGTAGCGCTGCTGCACCAGTTCGATCCACTCGTCTTCGTTTTGCAGATCAAGCACGTGCAGCTTCAGTGCGTGGTCTTCGGTCAGGTCCACCCAGACCGTGCCGGGCGTATAGGTGACGATGCAGGCCAGCATCGCCAGGCCATGCGGATCGCGCATGGTGAGCGGGATCAGGATGAATCCCGGCGCAAATTCATTGCGGCGCGGATTGAGGATCAGCCGCGCCACCGCGATGTTGGACTTGATGATGTCCCACGTTACGTGCAGGAAAAGCGGGATCACCTTCCACAGGTGGCGCGGCCGCGCATGCAGCGGTCGCAGGCGCGAGGCGGCCCATGTGAACCACAGCGCCAGCGCGATGCCCAGGGCGATCTGCCCGGGCGACACGCTTTCATTGAGCAGCAGCCACAGTGCAAACAGCAGCGTGGGCAGGATCAGGAAGTAAAGGCGGCGCATCAGCTTCCTCCCTTGACGCCGCGCACGGTCTGCGCGGACATGACGGCGTCGATGTAGGACGCGGGCTGGTCGAGCGAGCGGGCGGCGTCGTCCAGGTAGGCCGACACGGGACCGGCGCCAGCGGCCAGGCACACGCACAGCAGCACCAGCACGGCAACCGGGCCTGCCTCGATCACGCGCAAGCGCGGCGTGCTGCGGTCGTCGCTGGCCCAGAAAATACGGATGCCGGTGCGGCCCAGGCCGATCAGGCCGGCCAGGCCCGACACCAGCACGGCGGCCACAAGCAGCCAGGCGTCCATCGGCGGGGCCGATTCGGTGGCGGCCGATACCGCCGCCGACAACAGCGAGAACTTGGCGACAAAGCCGGACAGCGGCGGCAGGCCGGTCACCAGCAAGGCGCAGGAAATGAACGCCAGGCCCAGGAACGCCATCGCCGCGGGAATCGCCACGCCGACCACGTCGTCGGAGCGGTTGACCGAAGTCGGATCATCCAGGTCAAAGGCGTCGAGCGTAACGGCCAGCACGTTCGCGCCGAAGCTGCGCGTCCTTTCGATGAGCTCGGCCAGCAGGAAGAACGCGCCCGTGGTCAGCACGGAGCTGATCAGGTAGAAGAGCGCGGGACCCGTGAGCGTGACGCCCGGCATGCCCAGCGCGGTCAGCAGCGTGCCGGCGGACACGATGACGCAGTAGCCGACCATTTTTTCCAGCTGCTGGGTGGCCAAGAGGCCCAGCGCGCCGAACAGCAGCGTGGCCAGCCCGGCGGCAAACATCCAGTCCAGGCTGAAGGCGGCGGGTGCGCCGGTGGGCAGCAGCAGCGAACCGATTCGAAGCAGCGCGTAGATGCCGACCTTGGTCATGATGGAGAACATGGCCGCGACCGGCGCGCCGGCCGAACCATATCCCTTGACCAGCCAGAAGTTGAGCGGCCAGGCGCCTGCCTTGACCAGGAAGGCCACGCCCAGGATGGCGGCGCCGGCCTCGAACAGCATGCGCTCGGCGCCCGCCAGATTGCCTGCGCGCAGGGCCAGGTCCGCCATGTTGAGCGTGCCCGTCACGCCGTAGATCAGCGCAATGCTGATCAGCAACAGGAACGAGGCCACCAGGTTCACGGCGATGTACTGCAGGCCCGCGCTGACGCGCGCCACGCCGGAGCCGTGCAGCAGCAGGCCGTAGGACGCCGCCAGCAGCACTTCGAAGAAGACGAAAAGGTTGAACAGGTCGCCAGTCAGGAAGGCGCCGTTCAGGCCCATCAGCAGGAACTGGAACAGCGTATGGAAATGCACGCCGGCGCGGTCCCACCGGGCCAGCGCGTAAACCAGCGTGGCCAGCCCCAGTACCGCCGTCAGCGTCAGCATGACGGCGGCCAAGCGGTCGACCACCAGCACGATGCCGAACGGCGCCGGCCAGTCGCCAACCAGGTAGGCCCCTACCCCGTTTTCCCAGACGCCGGGCACGCCCCCGCCGGCCACGACCAGCAGGGCAATCGCGGCCGCAAGCTGCGCAAGCGTCGATACAAGTGCGATCCCCCCACGCGTATAGCGGCTGGTATCGGCGAGCAGCAGCATCGCCGCGCCCGCGACCAGCGGAATGATGATGGGCAGGACAGGAAGATGTTGAAGCCAGAAACTCAAGATTGGGACTCCCGTCCATCAACGTGGTCGGTACCCGTGAGGCCCCGCGAGGCGAGCAGCACAACCAGGAACAGCGCGGTGGTGGCAAAGCCGATGACGATGGCGGTCAGCACCAGCGCCTGCGGCAGCGGATCCGCATACCAGGAAGGATCATGCGCCATGGCCGGATCCACCACCGGCGGCTTGCCGGACGTGAGCCGGCCCATGCCGAAGATGAAGAGGTTCACCGCATAGGAGACCAGCGACAGGCCCATGATGAACTGGAACGTCCGGGGCCGCAGCAGCAGCCACACGCCCGAGCCCGCCAGCACGCCAATCGCGGCAGCGTATATCAATTCCATCAGGCTTCTCCTGTTTGAACGGCGGCCGCCTGGAGCTCGGCGGCGGCCTTGCGTTGCGCGCGCAGCGATTGGTGGGCAAGCGCCACCAGCACCAGCACGGTGGATCCCACGACCAGCATGTAGACGCCCAGGTCAAAGAGCAGCACGCTGGACACGTGGACATGGCCAATCAGCGGCAGCGCGACATCCCACGCCAGCGCGGCCAGGAACGGCTTGTACGCCAGCCATGCGCTCACGGCGGCGATGCCGGCGCACAGCAGCCCGATGCCGATCCAGTTCTGCGGATTCAGCCGGCTGCGGGACTCGACCCAGTACACCCCGCCGACCATGTATTGCAGGATGACGGACGTGGCGAAGATGAGGCCGCCCACGAAACCGCCACCCGGCTGGTTATGACCGCGCAAGAGGAAGTAGACGGAGATCAGCGCGGCGATCGGCAGCAGCAGGCGAACCAGCACCGCGGGCACCATCATCGAGCCTCCGGGCACCACAGACTTGATGTCGGGCGCGTCCGGGATGCCGCCGTCCTGATCCATCTGCTGGCGCGGAATGTCCGCGCTCTCGGCGGCCGGACGGAAGCGGCGCAGCAGCGCGTAGACGGTCAGCGCCACGATGCCTAGCACGGTGATTTCGCCGAACGTATCGAAGCCGCGGAAGTCCACGAGGATCACGTTGACGACGTTGGTGCCGCCGCCGTCGGGTAGCGCGCGATCCACGAAATAGGACGAAATGGGATTGGTCTGCGGCCGCGCCAGCACCGAATAGGCCAGCGCCGACATGCCCGTGCCGGCAGCAACGGCCAGCAGCAGATCGCGCAGTCGGCGGCCCCGCGCCTGCAGCGTGGCCTTCAGGCTTTCCTCGTCGTCCCGCACGATGCGGCGCGGCAGCCAGCGCAGGCCCAGCAGCAGCAGCACCAGCGTCACGACCTCTACGGACAGTTGCGTCAGGGCCAGATCAGGCGCGGAGAACCAGACGAACGTCAGGCAGGTGATCAGCCCTGCCCCGCCCGCCAGCGCCAGCGAGGCCAGGCGGTGGTACTTGGCCTGGAACGCGGCGCCCAGCGCGCAGGTGCCGCCCACGATCCACAGCAAGGCGAAGACGGGATCGACCGGCGTCAGGCGCACCGCGCCGTCCAGCCAGCCGCCCGCGCGCAGCGGCAGCCACGCGACGAACAGCGTGCCGACCAGGATCAGCACCATCTGCACCTGCAGGCGCGTGGACGAGACCCAGCGCAGCAGCCAGGCGGCGGCGACGCTGGAGCCATCCAGGAGCGCCTCGAAGGTGCGGCGGCCGTCAAGGCGGTAAATGAACGGCACCCGGCCCGGATTGGCGCGCTGATGGGCGCGCAGCGCCAGGTACAGCAGGACGCCCGCAGTCGTGGCCACGAGACTCATGGCCAGCGGCAGGTTGAAGCCATGCCAGACGGCCAGGCTGTAGTCGGGCATGTTTTCGCCCAGGATGCTTTGCGCAGCCGTAGCCAGGAACGGGCCCACGGTCAGGCCGGGGACGATGCCCACCAGGAGGCACATCAGGACCAGCAGCGCGCTGGGCAGCAGCATCCAGCGCGGCGGCTCGTGGGGTTCGCGCGGCAGGTCGGTGGCCGGCGGGCCAAAGAACACCTGCAGAATGAAGCGCAGCGAATACGCGACACTGAACGCGCCGGCTATGGTGGCGAGCAGCGGCAGGCCGATCTGGACGTAGCGGTCGGCACTGACGAAGGTGGTTTCGGCGAAGAACATTTCCTTGGACAGGAAGCCGTTCAGGAGCGGCACGCCCGCCATGGAGGCGGCAGCCACCATCGCCAGCGTGGCCGTGATGGGCATCGCCTTGTACAGACCCGACAGCCGGCCCAGATCGCGCGTGCCTGTTTCGTGATCGACCACCCCTGCGGCCATGAAGAGCGACGCCTTGAACGTGGCGTGGTTGATCATGTGGAAGATGGCGGCCACCAGGGCCAACGTGCTGTTCAATCCCAGCAGCAGCGTGATGAGACCCAGATGGCTAATTGTTGAATACGCCAGCACGCCCTTCATGTCCTGCTGGAAGATCGCCGCGTAGGCGCCCAGCACCAGGGTGATGAGGCCCAGCCCGCCGATGATCCAGAACCACTCGTCGGTGCCCGACAGCACGGGCCAGAAGCGCGCCAGCAGGAAGACGCCCGCCTTGACCATCGTGGCCGAGTGCAGATAGGCGGAGACCGGCGTGGGCGCGGCCATGGCGTTGGGCAGCCAGAAATGGAACGGGAATTGTGCGCTCTTGGTCAGCGCGCCCAGCGCCACCAGCACTAGCACGGCCGGATACCAGGGGTCGGCGCGGACCAGGTCGCCAGACGCCAGGACGCGGTCCATGTCGTAGCTGCCGACAATATGACCCAGGATCAGCACCCCGGCCAACAGACAGAGACCGCCCGCCCCGGTGACCGTCAGCGCCATGCGCGCGCCCCGGCGGGCGTCCAGGCGGTGGTGCCAGTAGGCGATCAGCATGAACGACGCCAGGCTGGTCATTTCCCAGAACAGCACGAGCTGGATCAGGTTGCCCGAAAGCACCACGCCAAGCATGGCGCCCATGAAGGCCTGGAAAAAGGAAAAGAAGCGCGGGACCGGATCTTCCGGAGACATGTAATAGCGCGCGTACAGCACCACCAGCGCGCCCATGCCGGAGACGATCAGCGCAAAGAGCCACGCATACCCGTCCATGCGCAGGGTGAATTGCAGACCCAGGGCAGGCGCCCAAGGCATGTCGGCCCGTATGACGCCGCCGTTGGCGACGTCCGGATACAGCGTCGCGATCAGAACCACGCACGCGAGGGCGATGAGGCCAGCCAACCACGCCTCGGCGTTGCGGGCGTTGGAAGGCAGCAGCGCGGCGCACAGGCTGCCGGCGAACGGCAGAGCGAGGATCAGGATCAGCGACATGGCGTTCCGAAAATGTCCGGGCCCCCTCCCGCCAGCGCGATGCAGCGAGAGACGAAACAGACCGGGGATTGAAAAACGGACGGAACCCTTGGCCCGGTGCGTCGCTGCACTACACGTTGCCCCGTGGGGACATCAACCAACGCCAATTGAACGGCGCAGACAGAAACAAACGCAATAGCTTTCTTGCAAGACCGGGCAAGAATCTCATCCGAAAAATATCAGATTCTTGTAAGTTATGCAGGAATTTATGTACGTACCCAGCTAATGACAGCAAGATGACTGCGCAGCGATTGCGCACCGAAAGCTTCTCAATTTGTGTTCAACTGCCTGTCAGACTGACTTTTTCCTGTAACTTCTGTCATCTTCGGGCTTTTTTTGGGCGCACTAGAAATTTTGCGATTTCTCATGGCAGGGACAATCCCGAGTTGACCATGGGGACATACCTGTGTGGAATGCGGCCACGAGGCGTTGGCTTGCGACACCCCGGCAATGCGCGCCTCACCGAAGCTGGCCCGGCAAGATGGCCAGCTCGGAACAACAATATGGAGAAGACTCTTGAACGTGTTGTCACATGCCAAGGCCGTCCTGGCCGCCGCCATCGCCGGCGCCTGCCTGACCTCCGCTGCCCAGGCCGCAGACCCCTACCCCAATAAACCCATCCGCCTGATCGTCCCGTTTGCGGCCGGCGGCACCACCGATATCGTTGCGCGCGTCGTGGCCGAGGGCCTGGGCCGTGAACTCGGCCAGCCTGTGGTCGTGGAAAACCGCGCCGGCGGCGGCGGCTCGATCGGCGCCGATGCCCTGGTGCGCTCTGCCAACGACGGTTACACGCTGGGCGTGGCCACGGTCAGCACCATGGCCACCAATCCGGCCACGAATCCCAAGAACCCGTACAACCCGCTCAAGGACTTTACGCCCATCACCAACATGGTGAACGTGCCCAATGTCATGACGGTCAACCCCAGCGTGCCCGCCAAGACGCTGGCCGAGTTCATTACCCTGCTGAAGAACAACCCCGGCAAGTACAGCTATGCGTCGTCGGGCGCGGGCGGTATCAGCCATCTGGACGGTGAGCTCTTCAAGTCGCTGACCAAGACCGACATGGTTCACGTGCCCTACCGCGGATCGGGCCCGGCACTGAACGACGTGATCGCGGGCCAGGTGAACGTGCAGTTCGACAACCTGCCCTCATCCATGCCGCACATCCAGGCCGGCAAGCTGCGCGCCCTGGCCGTGGCGGCGCCCAAGCGCCTGCCCGCCCTGCCGGACGTGCCGACGTTCGCCGAGGGTGGTCTGCCCGACATGGACAACATGGCGTGGTACGGCCTGGTGGCGCCGGCCGGCACGCCGCAAGCCGTCGTTGACCGCGTGCACGCCGCCGCGGTCAAGGCTTTGAATGATCCGAAGATCGCCCAGCGCCTGGCCGACGGCGGATCGATCGTGGACGGCAACACGCCGGCCGAGTACGCCGCGCAGATCAAGCGCGAACTTGAACTGCGCCAGCGCATCGCCAAGGACCGCAACATCGTTCTGACGAACTGACCGCAGCCTGCCTCAAGGACGCCAGCCGGCGGTTGGCGTCCTTGGTTGCATCCGTCCCCGCTTGACGGCAATTGTCCGGGTGGTAGCATCTGGCCCGTGCAATCCGACATATCCTCCCTTCCCTGCGTCACCTGCGCTCTCTGCGCCCTGCGCTCAACGCTGTTGAGTTCGCAGGAGGTCGCCGCGCGTTCCGCTTACGCGCGGTCCAAGCCCGGCTAATCGCCCGCCCTTCCCCTTTCTGATTTTTTGCTCCGGCCCGTTGCCGGCTGCCTGCGCACATCCGCGCGTCCCGCAGCCTGAAACCGGTCGGCGGGCGCACTGCCGCGTGGCGGGCGCTCGTCTCCATTTCGCCGCTCGCACGCCATTTCCGGCTTGCGCGGCGGCCACGCACCGCACTTTCGATTCAGCGCCATGCAACTCACCAAGAAATTCGTTAAAGCCAAGAACCCCTGCGCGGGCGGCTACAAATGGTTCCTCCGCGATCACAACGGACAGGGGGACTACCAGGCCGTGCTCGATGCCCTGGTCGCCGACGGCCGCGTCGGCGACGCCTGCTGGCTGCTGGATCAGTTCGGCCCGACCGACGCGGTGCTGCGATTGGACACGCTGGATGCCACTGCCATCGTGTTTGCCGGAACGCTGGAAGTCCGCATGGGCATCAACGTGGACACGGTGGTGCGCGCGGGCCGCAGCCTCATTACGGGCGGCGGCATCCGCGCCGGCGAGTCGATCGTGGCGGGTGAAAACATCACCGCCGGCGGCAACATCGCCAGCGGCGGCAACCTGCGCGCCGGCGGCGACGTGGCGGCCGACTGGGGCATCGAGATTGCGACGCGCCTGGATTGCGCCGGCAATGTGCGCGCCAGGTGGGACATCTGCGCCGGACAGGACCTGGCCGTGACGGGCCACCTGCATGCCGGCCAGGACATCAGCACGCAGGGCGCCATCAAATGCGGGCAAGGCATCAAGGCAGGCGGCGGCGTGCGCGCGGACCAGGAAATCAATGCCGGCTGCGGCATCCAGGCGGGCGGGTCCATTCAGTCGGGCGAGCATCTCGCCTGCGGGTGGGGCTTGATTGCCGGTGAGGACATTCGCGCCGAGGGCGCTATCCGGGCGGGCGAAGGCGCGCAGGCGGCCGGCGTCATCGAGGCGGGCGCGGGACACGGCGTCTACGCCGGACTGAGCGTGCGCCTGGACGCGTGGGATCTGTGCGCGCGGGTGATCGCTCAGACGCGGCCCGCGCAACTGGTAAGCGGGTATTGGGCGGGGTCGGAGGGTGCAGCGGGCGCCGACGATGGGGTTTCGGGCCAGCCGTGGAGCGGGTGGATGGATATTGGCGCGGCCGACCGCGACGGTCGCGCCGGCGGCCAGCGCGGCTGAGGGCGGCCTGCTACCGCATGCGGGTAGTCAGGCTGCATGTGACGGGCAATCGCGGCAGTGAAGCCCGGCAGTTAACCAATCCTGCGCTGTTCCACCCCCATGTCCCGCCATGCCTCGCCGTGGCACGTGAACATCAGGATCTGATGCCGTGTCGCGGCGTCGAACAGTGCACGCTTCATGAAGTCGCGCCGAGCGTCGTCGGTGTGGACGAGCGCATCGTCCAACAGCAGCAAGGTGGGCCGGCCGGCCTCGCGCAGCAGATCGGCGTAAGCAAAGCGCGCCAGGATGCCCAACTGCTCGCGCGTGCCGAAGCTGAGGGCGTCCAGCGCGTCTTCGCCGTCGCCCCGCCGCAGCGCCGTGGGCAGCAGCGCATCGTCCAGGCGCAGCACGGCGTCGGGAAAGAGCAGCGCCAGATAGTGGTTGAGCCGGCGGGCGAGCGGCGCTTGCAGGCGTTGCGTGGCGGCGGCGCGTTTGTCGGCCAGCAGCTTTTGCAGGAGGTCCAGTGCCGCGGCGCGCCGCGCGAATTCGTCGCGGCGCCGTTCAAGGCGCTCGCAGGCTGCCTGCGCTTCCGACAGGCGTTCGCCCAGGCCTTGCGCACCGGCCTGGTCCAGCTTGCCCTGCAATTGCAGGATGTCGCCGTGCCGCTTGTGTTGGGCGTCGCGTTCGATGGCGGCGGATTTTTCAAACCGCTGCACGTCCTGTTCGGCGAGTTCGGGCCGGTGTTCGGCCAGCGAGGCGCGCGCCTCGCGCACGCGCAGTTCGAGTTGGTCGTGGGCGCTGCGCACTTCGGCAAGGCGGCCGGCGCGGGCGTGGCGTTGAGCCGTGCGTTCGTCGGATTGCAACTCGGCGCCCCGGGCGGCCGCCTGCCCTTCCAGCAACTGGGCACGCGCCGTGTCTGCATCCAGCGCGCGCTGCGCGTCGGCAACGGCCTTTTCCGCCTGCGCCGCGACGGCTTCGGCCTCGCGCAGCGCCTGGATGGCGTCGGGCAGGCCGTCGTCGTTTGTGTCGACGTCGACGTCGATGCCGGAGCCGCCGTCGGCGTTGGCGTCAGCAACCTGGAGGCCGTCTTCGGCTGCGTGCGCATGCGGCAGGTTGGCAAGCCGTTCCTGCAACTGCGCCAGCCGCGCCAGCGCCTCGTCGCGCTGGGTGCGCAGCGCATCCACGCCGCGAGGCGCGTGAATGGTAAGCGTCTTGCGCATGCCCTCGAGTTCGCGCTGCAACGCGGTGTAGCGCGCGTGACGCTGCTCGGCGTCGGCCAGCGTGTCGACGCCCGCTCGCTTAAGCAACGCGGCGCTCGCAGACGCCGCGCGCGCCAGTTCGCGCTGCAGGGCCGGCAGGTCTTGGCCGCCCGGCTCGATCTGCAGGCGGCCCACACCGGGCAGATCAAGGTCGGCGGCAGCCGTCAGCAGGACTTCGCCCGCGCCGCTGACGGCCTTGCCGTCCAGCAGCGCCTGCGCGCCGGCATCAAGCCGATAGCGCAAGCGCGTGGCGACCGCCTGTTGCTGCAACTGCAGGTTCCCGAGTTCGCGGCCGGCCTTGCGCAGTGCTTCGATCTCGGCATCGGAGATCTCGAGTTGGACGGCCTCGGTCCGCAACGCCGATCCTTGCTGGATCAGGTGGGTGGCCGCGACCAGGGCGCCGTCCAGGCGTTCGATTTCGGGCGAGAGCTGGGCCAATTGCCGGTCCAGGTCGCGCCGGTCGGCCAGCACTTGAAGGCGTGCCACGCGCCGGCGCGCGGCCTCGACCGCGCAGGCATGCGATTGCCGCTGCTGCAGCGCGCGCGCCAGCGGTTCCTGCATGGCCTGCACGTGGGCGTGCGCCGCGCGCGCATCGCGCAGCAGCGATTGGTAATCGGCTTCGTCTTGTTGATCGCGCCGGACCTGGTCTTGCAGCAGTGCGAGGGTTTGCGCTGCCTGCGCCTGCTCGCGTTGCAGGCCGTCGAAGGCTTCACGTTCCTTGGCCAGGGCGGCAAGGCGCGCGCGGGCCTGGACGGCCTTGGCCTCGAAATCTTTCCAGGGCTGCGCGGCCTGCGCGCGTTCGTGATCGCGCCGCAATTCGGTCAGGCGGTCGACGTCGGCGTTGAGTTGCGCCATGGCCTGCCCGCAGTCGTCGCGCTCGGTGATGGCGCGCGCGAGCGCGTCCTCGGCGTCCTTGTAGCTGCCCTTGGGGCGGCCGTTGCGGGCGTCCAGCAGCGCGGCACGCTCGGCCGATACGCGGTCAAACAGACGGTCGCCGTCTCCGGACGCCAGCTCGCCGGAGAGCTGCGTCAGCGCATCGCGCAGATGCGAGCCGGCATAGCTGGCGGCTTCGTGCAGGTTCTGGCCGTCGCCCTGGCGGATCCATAGCAGGCCCGGCACACCGGCCAGGTCAGGTTTGCTCTGGCCGCGCCCGGGAAGCTCGAAGCCCAGCAAGACGGCCAGCGCATTTTCGGCTTCTTCGCCGTCCAGCCGCTGCGCGCCGTCATCCACCACGAGTTCGCAGCGGGCTTTGGACAGGAACTGCTTTTTCAGCACGTAGGCGTGATCGGCGTGCGTGAACGCCACTTCAACGGTGGGCCGCGCTCCCGATTCGCCGCGCGGCGCCAGATCGGCGACCTTGCTGGTGCTGTAGCGTTCAAGGAAGGCGGCCCGGATGGCGGCCGCGACCGTGCTCTTGCCGGCCTCGTTGGGGCCGACAAAGAGGTTCAGGCCGTCTTGCAGCCCGTCCAGCGACAGCGGCTGGCGGAACTTGCGGAATTCTTCGAGGGCAATGCGGGAGATCTTCATTTGGCGGCTCCCGGCGTGGCGGTTTCGCGCTGGAACCGCAGCAGCAGGCGTAGGGCCTCGCTGGCCACGGCGGACTGGTCTTCGTCCGCCTGCAGCGCCTGCAATTGCGCGGCGACCTCGCCCACGTAGCCGCTGGCCCGCAGTTCGGCCAAGTCGGCTTCGTCGGGTTCCAGGCGCACGCCGGACAAGTCGGGCAGCAAGGCGCGCACCTGCGCAGCGGCCTCGGCCACCGCCTTTTGCAGCGCATCCCAGGTTTCGAGGTTGACGTGGCCCTGCACGTCCAGGCGCAGGACGTCGTCGGCCCGCAACGCCGCCATGCGTTCGCCCAGCGCCTGGGCATCGGTGGGCAGGCTTAGCGTTTCGGTCCAGGCGGACCAGCGGTACTTGCCGGTGGCAATGCGTTCGACCGCGGGTGCGGCGCCCGGGGCGTCGATGCGAACGTCGAGCACGAAGCCGGGTTCGTTGCCGCGAAAGCGGTCCTGCTCCGGCGTGCCGGCATACCAGGTGCGCGCGTCGATGGACAGGCAGCCGTGCCAATCGCCCAGCGCCAGATAATCCAGGCTGGCACGGTCGGCGCGGTCGGGCGCGATGGGATTGGTGGCGTCGATCGTGTCGGGCAGGCGGCCGGCAACGCTGCCGTGGGCGAGGCCCACGCGAATGCGCCCGGCTGGCGATTCCAGCGTGTCGAAAGCCTGGGTGACGTCGTCGTAGGTATGGCGCTGCGTGAGCGGCGCGGCGAGCACGGCGAGGTTGGCATCCGGCAGGTCTACCACGCCCGTGGTGAGCGGCACGCGCACATTGGCCGGAATGCAGCCCAACTGCATGGCGCGGCTCCAGACGCTGTCGGCAAGCGCCGCGTCGTGATTGCCCGCGATCATTACCCAGGGACCGGTGTAGCCGGCCATGGCGGCGAAGAGGCGGCGGATACTGCGATCCGATACGGCCTGCGTGTCGAAGACGTCTCCGGCGACCAGCACGGCGTCCACGCGCCGTTCTGCGGCCAGGGTGGCAATGCGGGCGACGACCTCGAAACGGGCCTCGGCCAGCATCGCGGCATCGTCGGTTTCAAACTGGCCGTACTGTCGGCCGATCTGCCAGTCGGCAGTGTGCAGGAAATGGGTCATGCGGCGATTTTGGCATAAAGCAACGTGCCGTTTTGCCGGCACCGTGCTCAATTCAGCGCACGCAAAAAAAGACACGGGCCGCATCGAGGCGGCCCGTCGAGGGTGCGCCGCTGGCGGCGCGTACGCGGGATCAGGCGCAGTTCATGATCAACTCAGGCGCCCTTGCCATCCAGCACGAGTCGCTGGCGGGACGCGGCGCTGCGGTCGTAGCGCGAGAGTCCGAGCCCGTCGGTGCTGATGGCGGGGCGCTGACCCATGACGAGATCCGCGACCAGCTTGCCGGACCCGCAAGCCATGGTCCAGCCCAGCGTGCCGTGGCCGGTGTTCAGGTAGAGGTTGTTGTAGCGCGTGGCGCCGACGACCGGCGTGCTATCCGGGGTCATGGGACGCAGGCCCGTCCAGAACTCGGCCTGGGCCACGTGACCGCTGCCGGGGAACAGATCGTTAACCACCAGTTCCAGCGTCTTGCGGCGCGCGTCCTTCAGGCGCAGGTCGAAGCCGGAGAGTTCGGCCATGCCGCCCACGCGGATCCGCTGGTCAAAGCGCGTGACGGCGACCTTGTAGGTTTCGTCCAGCACCGTCGACACCGGCGCGGCGGCCTCGTCCTTCATGGGGATGGTCAGGGAATAGCCCTTGACCGGGTACACCGGGAGGTCCAGTCCAAGCGGTTCTAGGAAAGCGCGGGTGTAGCTGCCGAAGGCGGCCACATAGCGGTCGGCCGTGAGGACTGCGTTGCCGACGCGCACGCCCGTGATCTGGCCGCCGGCGGTGTTCAGACCCGTGACGCTTTCGCCGAAGCGGAATTCGACGCCCAGCTCGGCCGCCATGTCGGCCAGCCGGCGGGTGAATAGCTGGCAGTCGCCGGTTTCATCGTTGGGCAGGCGCAGGCCGCCGGCGAGTTTGTGCGCCGAATTGGCCAGCGCGGGCTCGGCCGTCACAAGGCGATGGCGATCGAGAAGTTCGTAGGGAACGCCCACCTCTTCGAGCACGGCGATGTCGCGGCGCGCGGCTTCCATCTGGGCTTCCGTGCGGAACAACTGCAGCGTGCCGCGGGTGCGTTCTTCGTAGTGAATGCCCGTGGAGGCGCGCAGTTCACGCAGGCAGTCACGGCTGTACTCGGACAGGCGGAGCATGCGTTCCTTGTTGACGGCGTAGCGGTCGGCCGAACAGTTGGCCAGCATGGCGGCCATCCATTTGAGCTGGAACAGGCTGCCGTCCAGGCGGATTGCCAGGGGCGCATGCTTTTGGAACAGCCATTTGATCGCCTTGAGCGGAATGCCGGGCGCGGCCCAGGGCGTGGAATAGCCCGGCGACACCTGCCCGGCATTGGCGTAGCTGGTCTCCTGCGCCGCGGCGGGCTGGCGGTCCAGCACGGTCACTTTGGCGCCCTGCCGGGCCAGGTAATAGGCGGTGGTGGTGCCGATGACGCCGCTGCCAAGGACGATCACATGCATGATTCTTTCCGGTATTTGGTTTTGACTAGGAATTTCGGTAGTCTATGACCCCTCTGGCAGTGAAAAGCACTGAAGATTTTGCTTCGGCAGTGGTTTTTCTCGGACCACCCTTGTTTTTCGACCGGCGAAAGTGAAATGCGCGACCTCGACCGAATTGACCTCAAAATCCTCGATATCCTGCAGCGCGAAGGCCGGATTTCGGTCACGGAACTGGCCGAGCGCGTGAGCCTGTCGGCCACCCCCTGCTCCGACCGCATCAAGCGCATGGAGCGCGAGGGCGTCATCACGGGTTACCATGCGCGCGTCAACCCGGCGGCGCTCGGCAAGAATCTGCTGGTCTTTCTGGAGATCAAGCTATCGGCCAAGTCGGGCGACGTCTTCGACAAGGTCAAGCAGGAACTGCTGTACGTGCCCGAGGTCATGGAATGCCACCTGGTGTCGGGCGAATTCGACTATCTGGTCAAGGCACGCCTGACCGAAATGAATGAATACCGCCGTCTTCTGGGCGAGATCCTCAAGCGGCTGCCCGCGTCCGCCGAATCTCACAGCTATATCGTGATGGAGGAGATCAAGGAGACGCTCTTTCTGCCGGTGGACCGCTAGCGCCTGTTCACACTAAAAGAAGGGATGCGCCCAGCCCGGCCCCTGGCCGGCGCCCGCCTTGTTACCGGAAAACCCGTCGACGGCTGCTATGCTGCGGCCCTCCCCGGCGAGCCGATGTGCTCGTCCGATCCTAATTTTTGCGTTTGCCTATGACCCGTCTCTATAAATACTTCTTCCGCGGCCTGATCACCGTCCTGCCGCTGGCGCTGACGATCTACCTGCTGTACCTCTTTCTGGCCTGGACGGAAGGCGTGGCGCTCACTTTCCTGCGCCCCTTCATCGGTGGCTTTTACGTGCCGGGCATGGGTCTGGCGCTGGGCATCCTGGGCATTCTGGCCATCGGCTACCTCGTGTCCAAGCAGCGCGTGCAGCGTTTTCTTACGCTGGTCGAGATGCCCTTCACCAACCTGCCGGTGGTCAAGAGCATCTATTCGTCGCTCAAGAGCTTTGCGGATTACTTTTCGCCCAGTTCGAAGAACACGGCGCAGCAGGTCGTTGTTCTGCGCATCCCCGGCCAGCAACTGGAGCTGGTGGGCCTGGTGACGCGCCGCGGCACCGATGGTCTGCCCGAAGGGTTTACGCAGGGCGATCGCGTCGCGGTCTACCTGCCGATGGGCTACATGATTGGCGGCTATACGGTATTTGTGCCGCAGGAATGGGTGCAGCCCATCCAGATGTCGGTCGAGGAAGCCATGCGCTCGTCGCTGATCGCCTGGATGGCGCGCACTGAAACCGGCGGCATCCGCCCCATGCCCGCCGCCAGCCCCGACGCGTCCGCGGATACGCCCGTGGCCCAGCCGGTGACCCAGCCCGTCGCCCAACCCGCGGCCCAGTCCGCAGGCCAGTCCGCAGGCCAGTCCGCCGCCCCGTCCGCAGACCAGCCCGCCGCTGCCGGCAACCCTGCCAATCCGGCCCCTCCGCGCACCCCCGGCAA
>NZ_JCBANC010000050.1:0-47332 GCF_059760815.1 Achromobacter sp. 1012554356
CCCTCCCTTCCCTTTCCGCCGCGCCGGACAGAAGTATGCATTCGTGGTCGTCGGCGTGATCTTTCTGTCGCTGCTGGTCGCCGCCGGCTTGCGGTCTTCGCCCAGTGTGCTGCTGGTGCCACTGGAAGAAACGTTTGGCTGGAGCCGCAGCGCCATTTCATTTGCCGCCGCGCTGGGCATTTTTCTGTACGGATTGGTGGGCCCCTTTGCCGCCGCCGCGATGGAACGCTTTGGACTGCGGCGCGTGCTGATCACCGCGCTGATCCTGATGTCGGCCTCCAGCGCCGTCAGCGCGTACATGACCGAGCCCTGGCACCTGCTGATGACCTGGGGCGTGTTCTCAGGCCTCAGTTCGGGCGCCGTGGCGATCGTGATGGGCGCCACCGTGGTCAACCGCTGGTTCGTCAAGCACCGAGGACTGATGATGGGCCTGCTGACCGCCAGCGCCGCCACCGGCACGCTGGTGTTCCTGCCGGTTCTGGCCGCGCTGGCCTCGTCGGGCGACTGGACGCGCGTGGTGTGGACCGTGGCGGCCGCCGCAGCCGCGCTGGTGCCGCTGGCCTGGTGGCTGGTGCCCGACCGTCCGTCCAGCGTGGGCCTCGTGCCGTTCGGCAGCGATCCGCACTCGCCGCCCGCGCCCGCCGCCCCGCGTACCGGCATGGTGGCCGCCACGTTCGGCACGCTGGCCCGGGCGGCCAAGACCCGTACCTTCTGGTATCTGTTCGCCACGTTTTTCGTGTGCGGCTTCACCACGAACGGCCTGGTCGGCACGCACCTGATCGCGCTGTGCGGCGACCACGGCATGCCCGAGGTGCAAGCGGCCGGCTTGCTGGCCATGATGGGCATCTTTGATCTGCTCGGCACCACGGCATCCGGGTGGCTGACCGACCGCTACGACCCGCGCAAGCTGCTCTTTGTCTACTACGCGTTGCGCGGTCTGTCGCTGATGTACCTGCCCTACTCCGATTTCTCGTTCTACAGCCTGTCGATCTTTGCGATCTTCTTCGGCCTGGACTGGATCGCCACGGTGCCGCCGACGCTGCGCCTGACGACGGAAGCCTTCGGCGAGCGAGACGCGTCGATTGTCTTCGGGTGGATCGTGGCGGGACACCAGATGGGCGCGGCCAGCGCCGCCTGGATGGCCGGCGCGTTGCGCGAAGCGCAGGGCAATTACCTGATGGCCTTCGTGGTGTCCGGCGCGACGGGCATCATCGCCGCCGTGCTTGCCTTGATGATCGGCAGAAAGCGCGTGGTCGCGCAGCCCGCCTGATTCCCCACCGCATGGCGGCGCCCGCCGCCATGCGGTCAGGCCGCGCCGTTGCCGGTCCGGCCGCGCAGGTTGTAGGCCTTCTTGCCGCCGACGTGCTTACGGATAAGCGCTTCGGCGCGTTCGCCATCGCGCGCCAGCAGCGCCTGCACAAAGGCTTCGTGGTCGGCCACCGCAGTCGTCCATTCATCCAGGTCGAAATTGGATTTGTAGCGCAGGGCCTGCACCTGCAGGTTCAGCCGGTCGTAGGAATGTGACAACGCCGGGTTGCGCGCGGCGCGGTTGATCGCGATGTGCGTGCCCATGCTGGCCGCGAAGTACGCGCGGATATCGCGTTTCTCGTAGTTTTCAAGCATCTGCGCGTGCAGGCGCGCGATCTGGGCAAGCTCCGCTTCGGATGCGCGCTCGGCGGCGCTGCGCACTGCCAGCCCTTCCAGCACGGACAGCACGTCGAAGATGTTCTCGATGTCTTCAGCGGACAGTTCGATCACCATCGCCCCGCGCTTGGGCTGCAAGGTCACCAGGCCGTCGGACGCCAGCATCCGGTACGCCTCGCGCAGCGGCGTGCGGGAAATCTTGAGTTGATCGCACAGATCCCGTTCGTTCAGCCACGTGCCCGGCTTGAGGGTGCCGTCGATGATCAGTTGGCGCAAACGTTCCGCCACGACCGCCGGCAAGGTGGGATGGTGGATGGCCAAATCGGGGACGGACACATCGGCAATCAGGGGTTCAGGGTTAGCCATGGGTTGTTCATGCTCGCGACATCGACTATTTTTGTATCTGGTATACCAAACACCAGCGGCATACCAACCTGACCCAATCATAGAGCAAGCAGCCCCTGGGCAGGCCTCATCCACCAAAGGAGACCCTATGAAAAAGCATGCTCGCGCCTGGACCGGCGTACTGGCGCTGGCCGCCGGTTTGGCGGCCGCCAGCCCCGCCCTGGCGCAGGACTACTCGAAATGGCCGGAACGCCCCATCCGCCTGGTCGTCGGTTTTGTCCCGGGCGGCGGCACCGACGTGTCGGCCCGGATTCTGTCGGCACGCCTGTCCACCCTGCTGGGCCAACAGGTGGTGGTCGAGAACAAGCCGGGCGCCTCCGGCCTGATTGCGGCCGATTATGTGGTCAAGGCCGACCCGGATGGCTACACGCTGCTCCTGGCCAACATGCAATCCACCGTCGCCGCCCCGTATGTCGTGCAGTCCAACATCGACCCCAACAAGGATTTCACGGCGGTGCGGTACATCGGGTCTGTGCCCAACGTGCTGGTCGTGAACCCCGACAAGCACGCCTATGCCACCGTGCAGAACCTGGTGGACGACGCCCGCGCCAAACCGAAGCAACTGCTATATGCGTCGTCCGGCATGGGCAGCCCGCAGCACCTGAGCGCCGCGCGGTTCTCGCAGATTGCCGGCGTGTCGATGGAGCACGTGCCCTACAAAGGCAGCGGCCAGGCCATGACCGATCTCTTGGGCGGCAACGTGGACCTGAACTTCGACACGCTGCCCGGCGCGATCAACCAGATCCAGGCGGGCAAGCTGCGTCCGCTGGCGGTGACCAGCCCGGAACGCAGCAAGCGGCTGCCCGACGTGCCGACGCTGGCCGAATCCGGCATCAAGGGCCTGGACGTCGTGCAGTGGTACGCCGTCCTTGCGCCGGCCAAACTGCCCCGCCCGATCATGGAGAAGCTGGATCAGGCGCTGGCCAAGACGCTCGCCGACCCCGAGATCGCCGCCAAGCTGGCCGACCAGGGCATGGACCTGGGCGGCGGTCCGCAAACCCCCGCAGCCTTCGCGTCCTACGTGCGGGACGAGTGGAGCAAGTACGGCAAGCTCACCGCCAGCCTGGGCCTGAAGAAGCAGTAAGCCCCCGGCCGCTGACCCAACCCATCCGGCGGGGGACGCTCCCCCGCGCATGCAAAAGGAACCCCATGACTGCCACCGCTACCCCTGACACCTCGCCCATTCTGCTCGAGCGCAACGGCGACATCGCAACCGTGGTGTTGAACCGGCCCGAAAAACTCAACGCCTTCACCATCGACAGTTGGCGGCTGCTGGGCGACACCTTTCTCGAACTGGATCGCGACGACGGCGTGCGCTGCGTGCTGCTGCGTGGCGCGGGCGAGAAGGCGTTTTCGCCCGGCAACGACATCGGCGAATTCGAGACCGCGCGCAGCAACAAACGGCAGGCGGTGGAATACGGCGCCGTCATGCGCCGCACGATCGAGGCGATCGGCGGCTGCCGCCATCCCGTGGTGGCGCAGATACACGGCATCTGCGTGGGCGGCGGGCTCGAGATCGCCAGTCTGGCCGACCTGCGCATCTGCGGCGAAAGCTCGCGGTTCGGCGTGCCCATCAAAAACCTGGGCCTGGTGATGTCGTACTCGGAGCTGGCGCCGCTGGTTCGGCTGGTCGGCCCGACCGTGGCGCTGCAGGTGCTGCTGGAAGGCAGCATCTCTGACGCGGCCGAAGCGTTGCGCCTGGGCGTCGTCACGCGCGTGGTGGCGGACGACCAGGTGGCCAGCGAGGCGCAGGCGGCCGCGCGCCGGATTGCCGATGGCGCGCCGCTGGTGGCCCGCTGGCACAAGAAGTTCGTGCGCAATCTGGTGCAGGGCAAGACGCTGACCGACGCCGACCGCGACGAAGCCTTCGACTGCTTCGATACCGAGGACTTCCGCGCAGGCTATCGCGCCTTTCTGGCGAAGGCCAAGCCGCAATTCACCGGCCGCTGAACGAACGATCGAGGAACACGCATGCACAACGACACCCGCGGCTCCGGCCGCTCGCACTCCCCCGCCTCCGCCACCCCTGCCGGCGCGCTTGCCGGCATGCGCGTCATCGAGCTGTCGCAGATCATGGCCGGCCCCACCTGCGGCATGATGCTGGCCGACTTGGGCGCCGACGTCATCAAGGTCGAAAAGATCGACGGCGGCGACGATTCGCGCCAGTACCGCGACCCGCAGATCAACGGCATCTCGGCCCCCTACCTGATGCTCAACCGCAACAAGCGCGCCATCGCGCTGGACCTTAAGCACCCCGACGGCAAGAAGGTGCTCCTGCGCATGATCCGCGACGCCGACGTGGTGACCGAGAACTTCCGCAAGGGCACGATGGAAAAGCTGGGGCTCGGCTACGAGACGTTGCGCAAGGAGAATCCGGGCCTTATCTATTGCGCCGTATCCGGCTATGGCACGACCGGTCCCTTTGCGGACAAAGGCGGCTTCGATCTGGTGGCGCAGGGGTTTTCAGGGCTGATGGCCATCACCGGCGAACCCGGCGGCCCGCCGCTTCGCACCGGCAATTCGGTGGCCGACATCAACGCCGGCCTGCTCGCCGCGTTCGGCGTGCTGGCCGCGTATCAGCACAAGCAACGCACCGGCGAAGGCCAGATCGTGGAAACCTCGTTGCTGGAGGCCAGCCTGCAGCAACTCTATTGGCACGCCGCCATCTACTTTGGCAGCGGCGTCTCGCCCGGTCCCACGGGATCGGCGCATGTGCTGAGCGCGCCCTATCAGGCGTTTCCCACCCGCACCGACTGGATCATCATCGGCGGCGCCAACGAGAAGAACTGGCAGCGCATCGCGCAGGCGCTGGGCAAGCCGGAATGGGCGGAAGACCCGCGCTTTGCCCGCAATCGCGACCGCATGCAGAACCGCGACGAATTGGTCGAGGGCATCTCCGCCATCCTGAAGACCCGCGACGCGCAGGAATGGCTGGACATCTTCGATGCCGCCGGTGTGCCCGCCGGCCCGGTGCATTCGATTGCGCAGGCGTTGTCGCACCCGCAGACGCTGGCGCGTGAAATGGTGGTGGAACAGGACCATCCCGTGGCCGGCAAGGTCCGCACTGTGGGCATGCCCGTGAAACTGTCGGCCACGCCCGCGCGCTATCATCGCGCCGCGCCACGGCTGGGCGAGGACTCGATCGCGATCCTGGGCGAATTCGGCTATGGCAAGGAAGAGATCGACGCGCTGATCGGCGCCGGTGTGGTCGCGGCCGTGGACCGTGAGCCGGTACAGGCTTAAAGCGGGGGAACGCAAGGCGGCAAGACCGCCTTGCGTCCGCTTGATTACTCCACTTCGCCCAGGTACGCCGCACGCACCTTGGGATCGTGCAGCATGTCGCGCGCGGGGCCGGACAGCGTGATCTCGCCCGATTCCATCACGTAGCCGCGATGGCTGTTCTCCAGGGCCAGACGCGCATTCTGCTCGATAAGCAGAATGGTGACGCCTTCGCTGGCGATGGTGCGCACCACGTCGAACACCTTTTCCACCATCAGCGGCGCGAGGCCCATCGACGGTTCATCCAGCAGCAGCAATTTGGGACGCGCGATCATTGCGCGGCCCATCGCCACCATCTGCTGCTCGCCGCCCGACAGCGTGCCGGCGGCCTGCTTGCGGCGTTCGGCCAGGCGGGGGAACAAGGTGAAGACGCGATCCGTATCCTGGCGGATCTGGGCCGCGTCGCGGCGGATGTAGCCGCCCATCGCCAGATTTTCCTCGATCGTGAGCTGCCCGAAGATGCCACGGCCTTCGGGCACCATGACCAGGCCCTTGCGGACCAATTCGTGCGACTTCTGACCGCCGATGGATTGCCCGGCGTAGACGACTTCGCCGCCGGCCAGCGGCACCAGTCCGCAGATCGCACGCAGCGTCGTGCTCTTGCCCGCGCCGTTCGCGCCGATCAGGCAGACCAGTTCGCCATCGTCCACGCGCAGGTCGATGCCGCGCACCGCGCGGATGCCGCCGTAGGACACTTGCAGGCCCCGCAGTTCGAGCAGGGGTTGGGATGCCGTCATGTTGCCTGGCCCTCGTTATGGATGAGCGGATCCTGTGCGGCGCCCGCGCCCAGATACGCTTCAATGACCTTGGGATCGCGCTGCACCTGGGCGGGTTTGCCCATCGCCAGCACCTTCCCGTACTCCAGCACCAGCACGCGGTCGCACAGGCCCATGACGAGCTTCATGTCGTGTTCGATCAGCAGCACGGTGACGCCGTCCGCGCGGATCTTTTCGACCAGCTTGCGCAGCACCACCGTTTCCGACGCGTTCATGCCCGCGGCGGGTTCGTCCAGCGCCAGCAACTTGGGATCCGTCGCCAGCGCACGCGCGATTTCCAGGCGCCGCTGGTCGCCATACGGCAGCGACCGCGCGACGTCGTTGGCGCGATGCCCGATGCCGACGTAGTCGAGCAGCTCCTGGGCGCGCGCCTCGATGCCGGCTTCTTCCGCACGCGTTGCACGCGTGCGAAACACCGCGCCCAGCACGCCGGCGCGGGTGCGCATGTGGCGGCCGATCATCACGTTCTCGATCGCGCTCAGGTTGGCGAACAGGCGGATGTTCTGAAAGGTGCGCGCCAGGCCCGCGTAGGCAACCTCGTGCGGCTTCTTGCCCGACATGGATTCGCCATTGAACGTGCAGGTGCCTTCCTCGGGGATGTACAGGCCGGTCAGCACGTTGAACAGCGTGGTCTTGCCCGCGCCGTTCGGTCCGATCAGCCCGTAGATCTCGCCCTGTTCAATATCGAAACTAACGCCCGACAAGGCCTGCAGCCCGCCGAAGCGCTTGCCCAGTCCCTGGGCTTGCAGCAGTTTGCTCATGCCGCGCCTCCTTGCGTCTTGGTGGCAAGTTCGCGCTTGCGCACCGCCGACGGCCACAGGCCGGCCGGACGGAACAGCATCACGCACACCATGGCCAGGCCGAACAGCAGCATGCGGATGCCTTCGGGATCCAGCACCACGGCGCCGAACAACAGGTGCTGCACGGGTTCCACCACGGCACGCAGGAACTCCGGCAACGCCGCCAGAATGAGCGCGCCCAGGATGACGCCCGGAATGTGGCCCATGCCGCCCAGCACCACCATGCACAGGATCGAAATGGACTCCATGAGCGAGAAGCTTTCGGGGCTGACGAATCCCTGCATCGACGCAAACAGCGCACCCGCCACGCCGCCGAACGACGCGCCCATTGCGAAGGCCAGCAGTTTGATGTTGCGGGTGTTGATGCCCATGGCCTTGGCGGCGATTTCATCTTCGCGGATGGCTTCCCACGCGCGGCCGATGCGGGAGTTCTGCAAGCGCACGCAGACCACGATGATGATCAGCGTCAGCGCGAGCAGCAGGTAGTAGTACTTTTCCGGCCCGGTAAAGCGGATGCCCAGCAGGTTCTGGGTGCGCCCGAACGCAAACTCGCCGACCTTGAACGTGTCGATGCGATTGATGCCCTGAGGCCCGTTGGTGATGTTGATGGGCGCATTCAGGTTGTTCAGGAAGATGCGGATGATCTCGCCGAACCCCAGCGTCACGATTGCCAGGTAGTCGCCTCTTAACTTCAGCGTCGGGGCCCCCAGCAGCACGCCGAACAGGCATGCCACCGCCAGCGCGATCGGCAGGATCGCCCAGAACGGCAAATGCAGCCCGAAATGCGGCGACGCGAGCAACGCCCAGGTGTAGGCGCCCACCGCGTAGAACGCGATGTAGCCCAGGTCCAGCAGGCCCGCAAAGCCCACCACGATGTTCAGGCCTAGCGCCAGCATCACGTACAGCAGCGCGAAGTTCAGGATGCGGACCCAGCTTTGCCCGGCCATGCCGATCACGAACGGCAGGACGGCCAGCACGACGCCGATCAGCGCGATGCCGATCAGCGTGCGGGTTGAGAACCCGCTTTTCTTCAGATGCGTGCTCATGCGCGATCCCCCACCCGTTCACCCAGCAGGCCCGAGGGACGGAAGATCAGGACCAGCACCAGCACAAAGAACGCGAACACGTCCTGGTAATGGCTGCCCAGGAAGCCGCCCGTCAGGTCGCCGATGTAGCCCGCGCCCAGCGACTCGATGATGCCCAGCAGCAGGCCGCCGGCCATCGCGCCAACCAGGTTGCCGATACCGCCCAGCACCGCGGCGGTAAAGGCCTTCAGGCCCAGCATGAAGCCCATCGTGTATTGCGACACGCCGTAGTACGTGGCGACCATCATGCCGGCCACGGCGGCCAGTGCCGAGCCGATCAGGAAGGCGGCCGAGATCACCGTATTGATGTTCACGCCCATCAGGCCCGCGACCTCGCGATTCTGCGCGGTGGCGCGCATCGCGGTGCCGAGCCGGGTCTTGTGCACGACGGCCAGCAGTCCGCCCATGATGAGCGCCGCGATCACCACGATGGCGATCTGCAGCGTGCTCATGCGCGCGCCGGCAAACTCGAACACCTGCGGCGACAGCACTTGCGGAAAGTTCAGGTAATTGCGGCCCCAGGCCATCATCGCGACGTTCTGCAGGATGATGGACACGCCGATGGCCGTGATGAGCGCCGCCAGACGCGGCGCGCGGCGCAACGGCCGGTAGGCCACGCGTTCGGCCGTCCAGCCCACCGCCATGCACAGCGGCACGGAGACCAGCAGGCCGACGCCCAACACTACGAAGGCCGAGGCGCCGGGATCGCCGCCCACCAGCGTAATGGCGACCGTGGTGGCCGCCATTGCGCCGATCATGACGACGTCGCCATGCGCGAAGTTGATCAGCCCGATGATGCCGTACACCATGGTGTAGCCAAGGGCGACCAGGGCGTACACGCTGCCGAGCGTGACGCCGTTAATCAGTTGTTGAATGAAGATATCCATAGGGGCCGCTGAATAAGCCTGGAAGAATCGCGCGTGGCGGCCAGGGCGCAAAGGCCTGACCGCGCGTCGCGCGCAGCACGCGCCGGACGGCGCCTGCGGACAAGCGGGCGGACCGTGGCGCAGCCAGGTTCCGCCCTCGTTCAAGCCGGCTTAGTTAGCCTGGCTGACCATCGTTTCAACCATCTCCCACTTGCCGTTCTTGACTTCGTAGATGGTGACCGAGATTTCCTTCAGATCGCCCTTGTCGTCGTAGGAAATGTGCTCGCTCGTCGCGCCCTTGCGGTTCAGCTTGGCCAGCTTGGGCAGGTACTTTTCGGGGTCAGCGGAACCGGCCTCTTCGATGGCCGTGATCATGTTCCAGGCGCCGTCATAGGCATACGGCGCGTAGACGCCGGGGGCCTTCTTGAAACGGGCCTGGTATTTCTGATCGAAGTCCTTGCCCGCGGCCATCTTGTCCAGCGGCACGCCGGCCAGCGAGGCGTAGGTGCCATCGGCGGCGTCGCCGGCCAGCTTGATGAAGGTGTCGCTACGCGTCATTTCGCCGGACACCAGCGGCGCCTTCAGGCCCAGCGTGGCGAGCTGGCGCTTCATCGGGCCGGACTGCGCGTCCAGGCCGCCGTAGAAGATGGCGTCAGGCGCGGAGCCCTTGATGTTGGTCAGAATGGCCGTGAAGTCGTTGGCCTTGTCGGTGGTGTATTCGCGGCGCACCACCTGGCCGCCGGCGGCCTTGACGGCCTTCTCGACTTCGTCGGCCAGGCCCTGGCCGTAGGCGGTGCGGTCGTCGATGATCGCGACCTTCTTGGCCTTCAGGTTCTGCACGATGAACTTGCCGACCGCGGCGCCCTGCTGGGTGTCGCTGGTCATCATGCGGAACGTGGTTTCGTAGCCTTGCTTGGTGTATTCGGGCGACGTTGCCATGGCGATCTGCGGCAGGCCGGCTTCGTGGTAGACACGCGACGCGGGAATCGTGGTGCCCGAGTTGAAGTGGCCCAGAATGCCCACGACGTCCTGGTCGACGAGTTGCTGAGCAACCTGCACGCCCACGCGCGGATCAGCCTGGTCGTCGCGCGAAACCAGCACGAACTTGGCCGTCTCGCCATCAATCTTGATGCCCTTCTTGTTCGCTTCTTCGAGGGCCAGGTTCAGGCCGTTCTGCATGTCCTCGCCGTAGTGCGATTGCGGACCGGTCAGCGGGGCTGCGAAGCCGAACTTGACGTCGGCGGCCTGCACGGCGGCCGTCATGCCGGCGGCGGCGATGCTTGCAGCGAGAAGCTTCAAAGTGGTGCGGAACTTCATGGGGAATCCTCCGAAATATCGGACTAAGGCCTTGTTATACCTGAGCTTTTAGCCAGGCTTTTGGTTTTTTACTACCGCGAGCCCAGTGATATCCGGGTCCCGCGAATGCATTTTCTGCAGAGCCTGAATGCCGGATTGCGGCAGCCAGACCAGAGGTGCGACCGGATTTTCGTTCCAGTGCAACCCAGCCCGATATTGGAGATAACCCTCAGTTTTCCGAGGGTTACCCCTGGTCACGCTTAGCCGATGGTCATGAGGCTGGCGTTGCCGCCCGCCGCCGCCGTGTTGACGCTGACGGAACGCTCGGTCAGGAGGCGTTCAGGCACATAGCTGGCGCCCGCCGCCAAGGCGTCGGAGGTCAGGCCATGCACCGCCAGGATGGGACCCGGACGCCGCGCGATGCGCTGGTTCAGCGCCTTGAGCGCGTCGCCATCACCTTCAAACAACACGGCCTGGTAGTCGGCCTCGTCAACGTCGGCATCCGGAAGGATGCCTGCCTGGCCCTGCTGATCGGCGTCCAGCGTCGCCAGCAGCGCCTGCGCCGCGGGCGTGTCCGCAAACCAGGCATGGTTGCCGGTCAGACGGGCCACGGACCACTGCGCCCGCGCGCCGGCCTCGGTAGCGGCCACGCAGTACACGGCGCCGCGCGGCTCGACCATATAGGTGTTGGTCTCGCCCGTCGGGCCGGGCAGCGCGATGCGCTGCGGCAGCGGCGCCGCGGCGTCCAGGGCCGGCGGCAGGCCTGCGGGGCGCGTACCCAGCAGGCGATACATGTACAGCGGACCGCCAGCCTTCGGACCCGTGCCCGACAGCGCTTCGCCGCCGAACGGCTGCACGCCCACCACAGCGCCCACGATGTTGCGGTTGACGTAGACGTTGCCGGCGTGAACCTGGCCCGTCACGTGCGCAATGGTTTCGTCAATGCGGGTGTGCACGCCGAACGTCAGCCCATAGCCCGTGCCGTTGACGGCGTCGAGCAACGCGTCGAGTTCGTCGCGCTTGTAGCGCACCACGTGCAGGACCGGCCCGAAGACTTCACGGGTCAGCTCGCTGACGTTGTCGATTTCGATGATGGTCGGCGGCACGAAGGTGCCGTGGCGGCATTCGCCGTTCAGTTCGACCTGGTCGATGCGATGGCCGGCCGTGCGCATGGTTTCGATGTGACGCTGGATGCCGTTGCGGGCATCGGTGTCGATCACAGGGCCCACGTCGACCGACAGGCGGTCCGGGTTGCCGACGGCCAGCTCGCGCATCGCGCCGCGCAGCATCGTCAGCACGTGGTCCGCGTTGTCTTCCTGCACGCACAGCACGCGTAGCGCCGAGCAGCGCTGGCCGGCCGAATCGAAGGCCGAACTGAGCACATCGAACACGACCTGCTCCGACAGGGCCGACGAGTCCACCACCATGGCGTTCTGGCCGCCGGTTTCCGCGATCAGCGGGATCGTGTGGCCGTTATCGTCCAGACGGTCGGCCAGGGTGCGGGCGATGATGCGCGCCACGTCGGTCGAGCCCGTGAACATCACGCCGCGCACGCCAGGATTGGCGACCAGTTGCGCGCCGATGGTTTCGCCGCGGCCCGGCAGCAACTGCACGGCGCCGGCAGGCACGCCGGCCGCGCGCAGGATGGCCACGGCTTGCGCCGCGATCAGCGGGGTTTGCTCGGCCGGCTTGGCCAGCACGGTGTTGCCCGCCGCCAGCGCGGCCGCGACCTGGCCGGTAAAGATTGCCAGCGGGAAATTCCACGGGCTGATGCACAGCACGGTGCCCAGCGGACGGTGCGTATCGTTGCTGAATTCCTGCTCGGCCTGATCGGCGTAGTAGCGCAGGAAATCCACGGCCTCGCGGACTTCCGCGATGGCGTTGGGCAGCGATTTGCCGGCTTCGCGCACGATGAGGCCCAGCAGGGTCTGCATCTGCTCTTCCAGCAACTGCGCCGCACGGCGCAGGCACTGGGCGCGTTCGGCGACAGGCGTGGACTGCCAGATCGGCGCGGCATTGGCGGCAGCGCGCAGGGCGACTTCAGCGTCGGCCGAATCGGCTTCGATCACATGGCCGACCACGTCGCGCAGATTTGCGGGGTTGCGCACTTCGATCGCCTTGGCGGCATCCCAGTGCTCGCTCCCTTCACCCAGCATCGGACCGGCGTGCCATGGCGTACCGGCGCTGGCCAAAAGCGCCGCCGACAGCGAGCCCAGGCGATGTTCGTTGCTGAGATCCAGGCCCGCCGAGTTGGCGCGGGCGCCGTCCTGCGGATTGCCGTAGAGCTCGCGCGGCAGCGGAATCTTCTCGTGCGGGGCGCCCAGCGGCGTGATGCGCGCGGCGGCTTCCACCGGGTCAGCGACCAGCGTTTCGACCGGGATGGTTTCATCGCCGATGAGGTTCACGAACGAGGTGTTGGCGCCGTTTTCCAGCAGGCGGCGCACCAGGTAAGCCAGCAGCGTTTCGTGCGTGCCGACCGGCGCATAGATGCGGCACGGACGGTTGAGCTTGCCCTGGGCCAGCGGACCGACCACTTCTTCATACAGCGGCTCGCCCATGCCGTGCAGGCACTGGAACTCGTACTGGCCGGGGTAGTAGTTCTGGCCGGCAAGCTGATAGATCGCGGCCAGCGTGTAGGCGTTGTGCGTGGCGAACTGCGGATACACGGCCTCGGGTGCGGCCAGCAGCTTGCGGGCGCAGGCAATGTACGCCACGTCCGTGTACAGCTTGCGCGTGTAGACCGGGTAGCCTTCCAGGCCGTCGACCTGGGCGCGCTTGATTTCGCTGTCCCAGTAGGCGCCCTTGACCAGGCGCACCATCACGCGGTGACGGCTGCGGCGGGCCAGGTCGATCACGTAATCAATGACGAACGGCGCACGCTTCTGGTAGGCCTGGATGACGAAGCCAATGCCGCTCCAGCCTTCGAGTTCAGGCGTGAAGCACAGCGCTTCCAGCAGGTCCAGCGAGATCTCCAGACGGTCGGCTTCTTCGGCGTCGATGTTCAGGCCGATGTCGTAGCTGCGCGCCAGGATGGTCAGCGCCTTCACGCGCGGCAGCAGTTCCGCCATGACACGCTCGCGCTGGCCGCGCGAGTAACGCGGATGCAGGGCGGACAGCTTTATGGAGATGCCGGGGCCTTCGTAGATGCCGCGGCCCGCGGCGGCCTTGCCGATGGCATGGATGGCCTGCTCATACGACGCGTAGTAGCGCTCGGCGTCTTCGGCCGTGGTCGCGGCTTCGCCGAGCATGTCGTAGGAGTAGCGGAAACCGCGCGATTCCATCTTGCGGTTGTTGGCCAGGGCCTCGGAAATCGTCTGGCCGGACACGAACTGTTCGCCCATCATGCGCATGGCCATGTTCACGCCTTTGCGCACCAGCGGCTCGCCGCCCTTGCCGATCAGGCGCGTCAGCGCCTTGGACAGCGACTGCTCGCTGCTCACGGCCACCAGCTTGCCGGTGATCATCAGACCCCAGGTGGCGGCGTTGACGAACAGCGATTGTGAACCGCCCATGTGCGACTTCCAGTCGCCGCGAGCGACCTTGTCGCGGATCAGCGCGTCGCGCGTGGCGCGGTCGGGAATGCGCAGCAGCGCTTCGGCCAAGCACATCAGCGCCACGCCTTCCTGGCTGGACAGGGAGAATTCCTGAATCAGGCCTTCGACCCCGCCACCGGTGCGCTTGCCGCGCAGCTTCTTGACCAGGCCGGCCGCCATCGCGTGCACCTTTTCCAGGTTCGGCACGCGGGCCTGGCCCAGCAGCAGCGGCACGCACTCGGGCTCGGGACGGCGATAGGCCGCGGTGATGGCCGCGCGCAGCACGGACTGCGGCTGTACGTCCTGGCCGAATTCATAGAACGGCGGCGTGGGTGCTGCATGGGATTCGGCCGCATCCTCGTCACCCGCGGCATCCGCGCTCAGGTGGGACATCTCGGCGGGGAGATGACCGCGTTCGATCTTGTCCAGATAGGACAGGATCGCCTGCTTATGCAGCCAGTGCGGCGTGCAGTTGAGCTTGTTGGCGGCGGCTTTCAGGCGGTCGCGGAGTGCGTCGTCGACTTTGACGCCGAGGGTCGTGCTGGCCATAAGAGATTGCTTCCTGTCGCATGGCAAAGGTGTAACTGGGCCCAATCGGGACCCAGTATGGGTAGGACCGTATGCTAGACAGGTTGCAACCGCGTTTGTATTAAGGTTAACCCTAGGTTGAGCCCAGTTAACCGCTTGAGATCGCGAGGTTTATCCCGAAACTCGGGGTGGATCATTCCTTCAGCGCGGAACATCCCATCATCTGAACCGAGCCCGACCCCGCTGGGGTCTGGCCGCGAATCGCCGCTGCCATGACGCCCGCCAGGCTGACCACCGCGCGCTGTTGCGCGGCGATCAGGGTGGGAATGGCGTCATCGGAAACGTTCTCGGTGACAACGCTGCGGCACAAGAGGCCCGTACCCTTGGTGTCGACGGGCCGCACGCGCCACGTGGCGTCCAGTTGCGCCATGCTGCCGGACACCATTTCAAAGCGCTGCACGTCGGTCTGCACGCGCCAGATCGGCGCCCCCGGCCCCGGCTTGACCATCTGCACGTCGAGCGCACCCAGATCGCGCTTGAGCGCATCGGACAAGGCATTGCGCAATTCGTCGCCCAGCGGCGAACTCCAGCGCTCGGAATACAGGGCGGAGATGCTGCCATCGCCGGTGCGCACCATGAGTTGCGGCTGGTCGGCCTGCGTCGACAGCGTGACAGGCTGCACCTCGATCAGGAACGAGGCCGAGCCCGGCGCCGCACCGGGCGCCGCCGACCGCTCGGGGGTCTGCAGCGTGTAGTAATGAACGGGCGGCGACGAGCCGCAGGCCGCCAGCGCGCCGGACAGCGCCAGCACGGCGAGCGCGGCGCGCGCGCGTCCGTTGCGGGACGGGGTTGCGGAGCAAGAGAGTCGGCTTTTCATGAGCGTCTAGTTCCTGACTGGGCCGGCGCCCGGGATGGGGTCTTCACCTCTGCCGCGCAGCAGGGCTTCGGGATTGGATTGCAGGAAGTCGGCCAGCGCGCGCAGCGAACGCGCCGCCCGGCTCAGTTCCTGCATCGCCCGTTCGGTATTGACCGGCAGCGATGCGTCGGAGGCCAGCAGCGAGTTGATGTTCGCCATCGAGTCCTTGGCCGCCTTGAGCGCCTTCTGCGCTTCGGGCGCCACCTGCTTGTCCAGGCGGTTCATGAGTTTGGACGTGCTGGCCAGCGTGGCGCGCAGGTCCTCGCCGATCTTGTCGAACGGAATCTTCTCGATCTTGGTGACGATGTTGGTGACCTGCTGCTGGAGCTGATCCAGGTTGCCCGGCACCGTCGGGATCATTGCGGGCTCGGACATCACGAACTCGACGGGCTTGGCGTTCGGCACGTTGTCCAGCACCACGTAGAGCTGGCCGGTCAGCAGGTTGGCCGTGCGCAGTTGTGCGCGCAGGCCATGCTTGACCATCACGCCCAGCAAGCGGCCGCCCGCCACATCGCCGTCCTTGATCGCACGCTCGCGCACCTCTTCGTAGACGCGGCCCAGCCGCTCCGGATACAGGGTGGCGTCCACCAGCGAATAGAAGCGCTTGGTGGCGGGATCGAAGTCCAGCGTGATCTGCGTGACGTCGCCCAACGTGATGCCGTTGAAGTCGACAGGCGCACCCACGGTCAGCCCGCGGATCGACTGGTCAAAGCGCATGCGGATCGGGAAGGCTTCGCCGTCCGGGTTGGCCTTGGCAGCCGCCTCGGTGGCGTACAGGTCGAACTCGGCGTCGGGTTTGGCGGGCGCTTCGCCATCGCGGGCGTTCTGCACGGACGCGAACGCCACGCCGCCCACCGCCATCGACACGAGCGATTGCGTGCGCACCTTCAGGCCGTCGGCGTTGACACTGAAGTCCACCCCGCTGGCGTTCCAGAAGCGGGTGCTATTGGTGACGAACTTGTCGTTGGGTGCATCGACAAACACCTCGACGTTCACGGCACTGCCGTTCTCGTCCAGGGCGTAGCCGATCACGCGGCCCACGTTGATGCGGCGGTAATACACGGGCGAGCCGATATCGAGCGAGCCCAGGTCCGAGGCCTTGAGCATGAAACGCTTGCCCGCGCGATCATGGGTCACGG
Organism: Achromobacter sp. 1012554356; assembly: GCF_059760815.1. Taxonomy (NCBI): domain Bacteria; kingdom Pseudomonadati; phylum Pseudomonadota; class Betaproteobacteria; order Burkholderiales; family Alcaligenaceae; genus Achromobacter; species Achromobacter sp. 1012554356. The sequence continues at coordinate 16,268 of NZ_JCBANC010000050.1, forward strand.
CGGGCGGGGTTTCCAGGCCTTCGAAAGACAGCTTGGTGGCGCGGTTGCTGCCGTCCTTGCCCTCTTCCGCGTCCACGCCGATGTAGGCGCCCGACAGCAAGGTGCCCAGTCCCGAGACACCGCTTACGTCCAGCCGCGGCCGCACCACCCAGAAGTTGGTGCCTTCGCGCGCCAGGTCAGAGACCTGCTTGGACAGCTCGGCTTTGACAACCACCTTGCTGCGGTCGGAATTAAAACCAATGGATTTGACCGTGCCGATGTTCACGTCCTTGTAGCGAAGTTGGGTCTTGCCCACCTCCAGACCCTCGGCAGTATTGAAAGAGATGGAAATGTCGGGCCCGGCCTGCATCCAGGTCCGCACGACCAGCGACAGGCCCATCAACGCGGCAACAACGGGGACCAGCCAGATCCAGGAGATCCGGCTTTTCTTCTTGCGCGAGATCGCGGGCGACGCGAACTTCTCTTCACCAGATCCGGGGGCTTGCTCGGACATCTACTTTTTCCTTTTCTGAGCGGAAAACAACGGCGGGAGGCCTTTCCTAGCCCACTTGCTTGCCGGAGACGGACACCGGCGCATGCCGGCCCTCCACCGGCGCTGATTCAATTTCGGTCTGACCTTCAAGGTCCCAGCTACGGCGCAGGTCGAAGCTCATGGCCGCCAGCATGGTCAGGATGACGACCACGCCGAACGCGGCAGCGCCCGCACCGGCGCTGATTTCCATCAAGCCCTGAAAGTCGGCCAGCGCCGCCAGCAATATAACGACAAATACATCCAGCATCGACCACTGGCCAATGAATTCAACCATCTGATACAACCGCGTACGCGCCCCCAGATTGGTTGTGCTACGCCATTGTTCAGTAAGCAACAACAGAATCAACGCCAACAGTTTGGTCAGCGGCACCGCCACGCTGGCGATGAACACGATCAGCGCAATGTCCCATGAGCCCATCTGCCAGAGTTCCACGACGCCGCCCAGAATGGTGTGGGCGCTGTCGCCGAGCAGCGAATTGACTTTCATCACCGGCAGCACGTTCGCGGGAATGTAGAACACCACGGCCGCCAGCAACAGCGCCCATGTGCGCGCCACGTGATCGGGCTTGCGGTAATGCACCACCGCGTCGCAGCGCACGCAGTGATGGTGCGCCTCGGGATCGGCGTCCCGCGGCAGGGCCTGCACCTGGCCGCAAACGTGGCAACCGGTCAACACGACGTCGGGCCCGGCTTCGGGCACATGCACGGGCACCACGCCGACGGATTCGGCATACCGCCACAACACATGGGGTGACAACCTGCCCAGAATCGTGAGCAGCACGGTCAGGACGCCGAACGCGGCCAGGCCGATGCCCGGCGCGACCGCGGCCATCCCCGCCAGTTTCACCACGGCGACCAGCACGCCCAAAAGAAACACGGGCACCATGCACCATGGGCGCAAGACGCCCAACAGGCGCATGGCGGCGTGGAAATCCGCCGGTTCGCGGCCCCGGGACAACGGGCCCAGCACCCACAGCAGCACGATCAGTTGCAGAAGCGGCAGCGCGAAGCCCGCCAACCCGGTCATGATGGACACGAGCCAATGGCCCTGGCGCCAGGTGATGGAAATGGAGTCCAGCAGAGAAGCCTGCTGCACCATGCCCTGCACGGACATCGAAGCGACCGGGTAGGCATTGGCCACCCCGAAGACGATCAGGGCGGTGATGGCGAGCGCCAGCCAATTGGACAAAGTAAGCCCGCTGTAGCGCCAGAGGACGGCACCGCAGCGGGCACAATTGGCGGTCTCGCCAGGTTCAAGCTGATGTCGGCGATAAATGCTTGCGCAGTGTTCGCATTCGATCAGCGGCTGGCGGTCCGCGGTCATCAGTCGACGAGTTCGACTTCCTGCTTGTCCGGCGCGTCCGACGAAGGCGGCTTGCCGCTGTCGTCAAAGTCCAGCGTAACCTTGCCCGACTCGTCCAGATCCACTGTGACCGAGCCGCCGTCGACCAGCTTGCCAAACAGCAGCTCGTCGGCCAGCGCGCGCCGGATGGTGTCCTGGATAAGGCGTTGCATGGGACGCGCGCCCATCAGCGGATCGAACCCCTCCTTGGCAAGGTGTTCACGCAGGCGCGAGGTGAATACGGCTTCCACGCGACGTTCGTGCAACTGGTCTTCAAGCTGCATGAGGAACTTGTCCACCACGCGCATGATGACCTCGTGGTCCAGCGCGGCAAAGGGAATGATCGCGTCCAGGCGGTTGCGGAATTCAGGGGTGAACATGCGGCGGATTTCCGCCATTTCGTCGCCCACCATCCGCGAATTCGCGAAACCGATCGACGGACGGTTCAAGGTCTCGGCGCCCGCGTTGGTCGTCATGATGAGAATGACGTTGCGGAAGTCTGCCTTGCGGCCGTTGTTGTCGGTCAGCGTGCCGTGGTCCATGACCTGCAGCAGGATGTTGAAAACATCCGGGTGCGCCTTTTCGATTTCGTCGAGCAGCAGCACGCAATGCGGCTGCTTGGTGATCGCCTCGGTGAGCAGGCCGCCCTGGTCGAAACCCACGTATCCCGGCGGCGCTCCGATCAGGCGCGACACCGCGTGGCGTTCCATGTATTCCGACATGTCGAAACGCAGCAGTTCGACGCCCAGCGTGAATGCCAACTGACGCGCGACTTCGGTCTTGCCGACGCCCGTGGGGCCCGACAACAGGAAAGCGCCAATCGGCTTTTCCGGTTTGCCCAGGCCCGAGCGCGCCATCTTGATGGCGGCGGACAGCGCGTCAATAGCGCCATCCTGACCAAATACCACCGTCTTGAGGTCGCGGTCCAGCGTGGCGAGCTTGCTGCGGTCGTCGTTGGAGACGGACTGCGGCGGGATGCGCGCGATCTTGGAAACGATGTTCTCGATATCGACCTTGCCGATCACCTTTTTCTGGCGCGAACGCGGCAGCAGACGCTGCGCGGCGCCGGCCTCGTCGATCACGTCGATGGCCTTGTCAGGCAGGTGGCGGTCGTTGATGAAGCGCGCCGACAGTTCGGCCGCAGCCGACAGCGCCGCAGCCGAATAACGCACGCTGTGGTGCTCTTCGAAGCGGCTCTTCAGGCCGCGAAGAATCTGCACGGTCTGTTCGATGCTGGGCTCGGGGACGTCGATCTTCTGGAACCGGCGCGACAGCGCGTGGTCTTTCTCGAAGACGCCGCGGTATTCGGTGTAGGTGGTTGCGCCGATGCACTTCAACTGCCCCGACGACAAGGCCGGCTTGAGCAGGTTGGAGGCATCCAGCGTGCCGCCCGACGCGGAACCGGCGCCGATCAGCGTGTGAATTTCGTCGATGAACAGGATCGCATCGGGATTGCCGCGGATCTGCTTGAGCACGCCTTTCAGACGCTGTTCGAAATCGCCGCGGTACTTGGTGCCGGCCAGCAGCGCGCCCATGTCCAGCGAAAAGACCTGAGCGGCCTGCAGGACTTCGGGCACTTCGCCGCGCGTGATGCGCCAGGCCAGGCCTTCCGCGATGGCGGTCTTGCCCACGCCGGCCTCGCCCACCAGAAGCGGGTTGTTCTTGCGGCGGCGGCACAACACCTGAATGACGCGCTCGACTTCGTGCTCGCGGCCGATCAGGGGATCGATGCGGCCGGCCAGCGCGGCGGCGTTCAGGTCGGTGGCGTACTGATCCAGCGGCGACTGACGCGAATCGCCCTGCTCTTCACCATTGGGCTGTTGCTCTTTCTGCACGGCGGCGGACTCCACCTGCGGCTGTTTGGTAATGCCATGGGACAGGAAATTGACCACGTCCAGGCGCGTGACGCCCTGCTGTTGCAGGTAGTACACGGCGTGCGAGTCCTTTTCGCCAAAAATGGCCACCAGCACGTTCGCGCCCGTCACGGGCTTCTTGCCCGTGCCGCCGGCGGAGACATGCATGATCGCGCGCTGAATGACGCGCTGGAAACCCAACGTGGGCTGCGTGTCGACTTCGGCGCCACTGGGAATTACCGGCGTATTTTCCGAAACGAACTGGCGCAGGTTGCGGCGCAGGTCATCCAGGTTGGCCGCGCAGGCGCGCAGGACCTCGACCGCCGAAGCGTTGTCGAGCAACGCCAACAGCAGATGCTCGACGGTAATAAATTCGTGCCGGGCCGAACGGGCCTCGACGAAAGCCATATGCAGGCTGACTTCAAGCTCTTGAGAAATCACGCTTCCTCCGTAACGCATCGAAGCGGGCTAATACACGATTCATATTCTATGCCGATCATGGCGTAACGCCAGCGATTTCAAAAACCACACTGTCGTGCCGGCCATGTGTATCCATGACGGTTAGCGTATACCGGCCGTCGTGCGCCAGCACCAAATTAAACGGATGACCCGCGGCGCCATGACTTGCGACACGACCATCGAGCATCCACCAGACTTCGCCTTCAGCGCCCTGGACATCAACGTCCAGCGCGACTTGCCGCATGCCGGGCACGGGCCGCAGCACCGAGCCGTTGGCCACGCCACCGAGCCGCAGCGGTCCCTGGGTGGCATCGGCATAACCGGCAAACGACGGCGGCGCCGTTTCATTGAGCATCCAGGCCGCGCGCTGCTCGGGACACGTGCCCGAGGGCTCGCTGCCCAGCCTGTAACCCAGGGGCCAGCATGTCACCACCGCCTGCACCGTTTCGGGCCTGACGCGGACTTGCTGGGCGCCTTCGGGCAATGCCGCCACGATATCTTGCAGTAGCGGCGCCGCCACATTCGCCCCGAAAAATCCCGGATTCGGCGTACCGTCGGGCCTGCCGACCCATACGCCGATCGTCCATCTGTCGGTCACACCGACTGCCCAGGCGTCCCGGAAACCGAAACTGGTCCCGGTTTTCCAGGCCAGTTGCCGGCCGGGATTGCCCGACTGGTAAAACGGCCGGTCCGGGTGTCCACCGCCTTCGAGGATGTCCCGGACGATCCAGGCCGCGCCAGGACTCATCATACGGGACTCGACAAGGGGCTGCTCCGGCCTGAGACGGGGCCGCCCCGAGACACCGTCCCGGGCCAACGCGCGATAAGCGCCGACCAGTTCTTCCAATGTGGTGCCACCCCCGCCCAAAATCAAGCTCAGATTTGGCTCGGCGCCCGCGGGCATACGTAACTTCACGCCGCCTGCCAGCATAACCGAGGCAAAACTGACCGGCCCGACCCGGTCCAGCAGGTCCACGGCGGGCACATTCAGCGACCGTTGCAACGCCTGCGCCACACTGATCGGCCCCGCGAAGGCGGCCTGGAAATTGCCGGGCGCATAACCGCCGAACGACATCGGCGCGTCCATCAGCAGACTTTCCGAATGGATCAGTCCCTCGTCCAGCGCCTGGGCATACAGAAACGGCTTGAGCGTCGAGCCCGGCGACCGCACGCCGCGCACCATGTCGACGTGCGAGTACCGCGAATCGTCCGAAAAATCCGCCGATCCGGCATAGGCCTTGATCTCCAGGGAGTCGTTGTCCATGACGAGCACGGCCATCGACACCTTGGGCGGAAGGTTATCGACCCGGTCCAGCAACATTTGTTCCACCGATGCCTGCATGTCGGCGTCCAGCGTCGACGTGACAAGCGGCGGGCGGTCGCCGGCACGGCGCGCGCCGCCCGCCTCCAGCAGCAGGCGCTGGGCCGCCAGCGGCGCCAGCCAGCGCGCTCGCAGCGGCGGCGCAATGACCGTCTCGATCTTGGCGTCGGCGACCTCGGCCGGGGTCCAGCGGCCCAGTTCGGCCATACGGTCAAGCACCTTGTCGCGGGCGGCCTGGGCGGCCTCGGGGTGGCGGTCGGGACGCAGCCGCGACGGCGCCTGCGGCAAGGCAGTGAGCATGGCGGCCTCGGCCGGACCCAGATCGCGGGCCGGCTTGCCCAGCCACAGCCGCGAACCCATTTCCACGCCTTCGACGATGCCGCCCATGGGGGCATGCGTCAGGTACAGGGAAAGGATCTCGTCCTTGCTGTAGTGCATTTCAAGCTGCACGGCGCGCCACGCCTGCCGCAGCTTGGCCGACATCGTACGCGACGGCTTGCCCGCCAGTTGCGGATCGATCAGCCGCGCCACCTGCATGGTCAGCGTGGATCCGCCGGACACGATGCGGCGGTTGGTGGCCCATTGCCAGCCCGCGCGCGCAAGCGCCACCGGGTTCACCCCGGGGTGCCAGTAAAACCAGCGGTCCTCATAGGTAAGCAGCGTTTCAAGATAGCGGGGCGAGACCTGATCCGGCTGGACCGGGTAGCGCCAGATGCCGTCGCGGCTGGGATAGTTGCGCAGCGGCGTGCCGTCGGCCGCCACGACAACCGCCGCCCCGCCCGAGTCGATGGGGGGCAGCGGATACAGACGGTCGAGCGCGAATAACAACGCGGCCAGCGCTGACAACGCGCTGGCCGCGATGATGCCGCGCCGCCGCCAGCGGCGGGCGCGCGATGCGCCCGCCCCGGAAGCAGCGGCGGCGTTCAAGGACGCTTGGCGCCGCGATCGCGGATTTCGACCGTGCTCCATTGCTCACCCACGCCGCGGATTTCCGGCCGGTACATATCCTCGGCCACCGTTGACGGCACCGCGTAGCGGCCCGGCGTCACGACGCGCACCAGATAGAACACGTCCACCTTGCCACGGCCCAGCGATACCGCCGCGACGTAGCGGTCGTCGCGGAACTCGCGATGCTTGATGTTGGAATCCGACATTGCGTCGGCCACGCGGCGTCCGCCAATCGACCAGTCCTGCATCTCCGGGCTCTGCGACAGATTGAGGTTTTCGACCTCGAAGCCTGCCGGCACGCGGTCAACCAGCAGCCCGTCCGGGATGTTCTGGTTGGCGCTGGCCTGCACCCACACCACCAGCATGTCGCCGGTCTGCAGGGTGCCGCCATCCCACGGACGGCCGTCCGGACGGTACCAGCCGCGCTTGAGCTGGATGATGTCGTTGCGCGGCGCGGGGGTCGCGGTCGGGCTGCCCTGGATGTCGTATTCGACAAACAAGGACTGGCTGCCGGTGTTCTGCAACTGCGTACCCGCCAGATCCGCGGCCGACAGCGAGACCGTCTGGTCGCTCTTGCCGCCGGTCAGCGGCTTGCGCTCGCCGTTGACGGTCAGCACCGCTTCCCATGGCGTGTTCTTGCTGCCGCCCGCGGCACGCGCGGCCAGCAGCAGGGCCATCTGTTCCTGCGTGGACAGGTACGAACGGTTGCCCAGGCGGCTGGAGAGCTGCGTCAGCAGGTTTTCACTGCGCTCATGGCGCAGCTCGTACTGCGAGACCAGCGCGTAAGACAGCGCGTAGTCGCGCACGCTGCTGCCGTAATCGCCCATCCATTCGTCGTAGTAGGCGCTGCTGCGGTTGTTGATGTTGATGCCGTAGGCGCGCGCCATGGCCAGGTCGAGCGCCTGCTTCATGCGCCCTTCATCGCCCATCAGCTTGAAGGCGGCGGCCAGTTGCACCAACGGCAGCGGCGAGCGCGCGCGTTCCTGGTAGTTGTCGAAAAGCTGACGCACGGTCGACAGCGGCGCCTTTTTGTCGCGCGCCAGCACGAGTGCGGCGGTGGCCAGGCCCGCGAAGCGGCGATGGTCTTCGCGGAGCACGTTGGCGTCGCTGCTGTCGATGCGGTTGGCCTCGACGTTGCGGCGCAGGTTGGCCGACCACGTGCCGAATGCGCCCGCGCTCTGCTGCACCTGTTCCAGCAGCCAGGTCCGCGAGCGGTCCAGCGAAGCCTCGGGCACGTCGAAACCACGATCCCGGGCGTCCTGCATGAAGCCCACGGCATAGGCCGTCAGCCACACATCGCGCGAGGACGCGCCGCTCCAGAGGTTGTACGAACCGACCGAGTTGCGCATGCCCGACAGGCGGCCGATGGCGCCCGCGACCTTGGCGGCGCGTTCGGCCTCGGTGCGCGGCTTCAGGCCGAACTGCTTGGCGGCATCCTCATCCAGCATCACCCACGGCATGGTCGCGCTGATGGTCTGCTCGGTGCATCCATAGGGATAGTTGAGCAGGTCCTCGACCAGGCGGTTGACGTTGAACGGCGGACGGTTGGACACGGTCAGGCTGACGGTCGTCGAGTCCGGGTAGTAGGACGCGACCCAAGAAGCCTGCGCCGATTGCGACTCGCCCGGATTCAGGCGCAGACGCCGGACCTGGCGCTCGGGCGCGTGCGCCGGCTGCACCTGCAGCACGGACTCGCGCACGATGTGCACCGGCTTGGCGCCGCCCTGCCCGTCTACCGTCAAGCGCATCAGACCCAGGCCGTAGGAACCGGTGGTCGTCGCCGTGAAGCGCAACGTCGTGCGCTGCTTGTCTTTCAGCGTGACGGTGCGCACGCCATCAACGATGGCCAGCGGATCCAGGGCCTCGAGCTTGACCGAGATCTTCTGCTCGGCGCCGCTCAGGTTGGTGACGTCCAGCGCGATGGCGGCCTGGTCGCCCGGCGTGATGAAACGCGGGGTGTTCAGTTCCGCCACGATCGGCGCGGCCACGACCATTTCGGCGTCGGTGCTGCCGTAGTTGTCGGGCGTGAACGCCACGGCCATCAGGCGCAACGTGCCGTTGAAGTCGGGCAGGTCCAGCGGGATGTCCGCCTCGCCCTGCGCGTTGAGCGCAACGGGGCCAGAGAACAGATCCACCAGCTTGACCTTCTTGGGCAGGCTCTTGCTGTCGCCGCGCATCGCGGCGTCACCACCCCACTTCAGCTTGCCCTTGGTGCCGTCCATCTTCTCGATGAGCTTGCCGTACATGTCCAGCAATTCGGGCGCGTAGCGGTGCTTGCCGAAGAAGTAATCCAGCGGATCGGGCGTGGCGTACTGGTTGATGTTGAGAATGCCCACGTCGACCGCGGACAGCGTCACCATCGCCTGCTTGCCCTGCGCGCCGTCAACCTTGACGCGCACGGTCGTCTTGGTTTCCGGCACGGCCTTGGGCGCGGCGGTGAGCTTGACGTCCAGCTTGCGATCGGCGCTGGCGATCGGCAGGAACGCCAGGCCCAGCGCGCGGGCCGGCGTGACGCGGTCACCCTCGCTGCCCGGGCGGAACACTGCCGCAGCCACGTACAGGTCGTGACGCTTCCATTCCTTGTCGACCGGAATCTCGACCTCGGTGCCAGTGGCCTTAACGGCCACCCATTGGGACCACAGCATGCGGTCGCCTTCGACGGTGATGAGCGCCTGCCCATCATGCGGCGGCGTCAGCGTAAGCTTGACGGTGTCGCCCGGCTTGGCGGGCACGCCTTCCAGCTTCATCTGCACGCGGTCGGGACGGTTGCCCATGGCATCGGCGTCCTGCGCGTTCCAACCGGCATAGAAGCGATAGCGCATCGTCTCGCCGGTTTCCGGATCCGTGATTTCCAGACGGTAGCGGCCCCACTTGACCGGGACGGTCAGTTGGGAGCGATCGTTCAGCGCGATCTCGCGCGAGTCGACCAGTTCTTCGGTTTCGGTGTAGCCGCTGTTCCAGCCGCGCTGGTCGTCGAACCGCCAGTAGTACTGGCGCTCTTCGCGGAACAGACGCATCTGCGCCTGGGCGAGCGGTTCGATCTTGCCTTGCGCGTTGGCGCGGATCACTTCAAAACCGGCCGGCGAGTTCTCGCGTGCCACGTCGCTGTCGAACTGCGGACGGACGGCGATCAACTTGTCGGCGGGCCAGACGGTGCGCTCGATGGAGCGGACCACCGGGCGGCCGCCGGATTCCAGCAGGCTGGCCGACACCCGGACCTTCATGGGCGAATGCGTGCCGGCGGCGTTCGGGTTCACGTCGAGCTGCGCGCGGCCCTTGTCGTCCAGCGCGGACTCCGGCAGTTCGCCGAAGCTGCGGCGCGTGTCGTCGGCCACATCGCCAAAGATGAAGCCCGGCCATTGCTGGGCCAGCGCAAAGCGGTCACGCTTGACCTGGAACGTCGCCAAGAGGCGGTTGCCCGCGGCTGGCGCGCCGTACAGGTAGTCGCCCTGCACATCGACGGTCAGTTCCTCGTCGGGGGACAGCACGTCCTGGCCCGAGGTCAGCGCCATCTTCATGCGTTCGGGCAGGAACTCCTCGACCTGAAACTTCCACGAGGCATCCGGGGCGCGCGAGGACGGATCCACGCGCAGTTCCAGCAGCCACGTGCCGGTCTGCGCATCCAGCGGCAGATCGATCGCGCGCTCGACATAGCCGGGCAGATCCTTCTGCGGTTGCCACAGCGCGGTCTGCATTGTGCGGCCATCCGGACGCTTGAGGGTCGCGGTCAGCGGCGACGGCGTCAGCACGCGGCCGTCCAGGTCGCGCGGCAACACCGATACGTGGAACGTTTCGCCGGGGCGGTACAGGTTGCGGCCGGCGTAGACGAACAGGTTGTTCGCGCGCGACGCGTGGCCGCCCGTATCGAACTCGGACAGGTCCAGCGCCGGCTCGCCCAGCGCCAGCACGGTCATTTCCTTGTCGCGCGAAGCGCGGATGACGCGGGCATTGGCAAAGCTGCCGTCAAAGCGGACATGGCCCTGCGCATCGGCGGCGGCCTTGGCCAGCGGCTTGCCGGCGCCGTCCACCAGTTCAAACACGGCGCCCGAGATGGCCTGGCCGGACTTCAGCGACACCGAATACGCTTCGATGCGGTCGCTGTAGCGGCGTGCGTGCAGCCCGATGTCGCTGACATAGAAATAGGTGACTTGATATTCGTAGCGGAAACGGCCCGGCTGGCTCATGACCGCAACGTAGATGCCCGGCTCCTGCAGTTCCTTGATGCCCTCGACGGGCAGGAACGTGACATGGCGGCGATTCGGCTTGTCGTCGGTGACGAAACGGCCTTGATAAACGCTGGTCGTCAGCGAATTCAGCCGGTCCAGGTCCCAGTTGCTGACCGAGCCCTTCAGGCTGCGATTGCCGGCATAGCGCCAGTCGTTCTCGTCATAGTTGCCGTCGTCCTCGTCTTCCGAGGCGGCGGGAGTGCGACCCACGCCCAGGACAGCGTCGAAGAGTTCGGGCACGCGGTCGGGGGACACGCGCAGGAACTGCACGTCGACCTCGGGCACGTTGACCGTGGCCACCGGCAGACCGCCGTTCTGGCCAGCCGGCAGCACCACGCCGCGGCTCGCGAAGTAGAACGACGGCGGCATGGCCTGCGTGCTGACTTCGCAATGCGACGCCTCGGTCAGCGCGACCTTGTCGCCCGCGCCCGGCAGGCCCGAACGGACCGTGATGGCATAGGAGCGCTGCGGCTGCACATAGGGGAAGTACACCACGCGCGGGTTGTCGCCGACGACCCAGTTGCCCTTGAGTATCTTGCCCTTGGGCGCGGAATCGCCAGGACGCACCGAGGCCGGCTGCTGGCCCGGCGCGGCGGCCGATTCGCTGTCCTCGTCGGCCTTGCCGGCCGTGGAACCCGTATCGGTCACCTGAAGGAAAGCGTCCAGATTGCTCTTGGCATCCACCGGCTGCGTGAAGGTCACGGCCAGCGACAAGGCATCGTTGTATTGGCGAGGCTGGCAATTGAGCGCTGCGAAGGGATCTGCGGCGCCCACCGTTGCGGTGGCAGGCAGCGTTGGCGCCGCGCTGCTCGGCGCCTGCGCGGCCGTGGCGGTTGCCGTCTGCGCCGCTGGAACCGCTGCCGGACTTGCCGGCTGCTGCCCCTTGCCCATCCACCAGCCCACGCCAATGGCGCCGGCCAACACCGCGACCCCGGCTACGGCCAGCCAGGTCTTGTTGAACTTTCCACTCACGGCGAAACCTCCCCGCCCACTAGAACACAACGCTCCTTAGCGGCGGAGCTGCCGACCCGCATGTGCCGCGCGCTTCCCGTTACGCGGCAAAACCGTTCATCCCGGAACCCGGGATGCAACCGGCAGCACAACGCCGCCATTGCTGGCGGCGCTGTATTTTGTCGAAATCAAACTGGTTCCATCACGCACTGCAGCGGGTGCTGACGCGCCCGCGCATATTGTCCGACCTGCGCAATGCGCGTGGCGGCCAGGTCACGCGGGTAAACCCCGCAGACGCCTCGGCCTTCGTGATGCACTTGCAGCATGATCCGCGTCGCCTCTTCCTGATTCTTATTGAAGAATTTCTGCAGCACTTTCACGACGAACTCCATCGGGGTGTAGTCGTCGTTGAGCAGCAGCACCTGGTACATCGGCGGCGGCGCAGTGCGTGCCGGCGCCTTCTCGACGACCAAGTCATGCTGGGAATCCAAGGTAGAACTCATAGGGCGGGTATTCTATTTAAACTGGGGACGGCAACCACTCAACTTACTGAAAATTACACGCAGAAATACGTAGTATCCATACTTGACTAGGTCAAGAAAAGCGGCGCATTATCCACGCATTCTGGGGTTTTCAATTTACCGAAAATCTGCCAGGAAGCCGGAGGGGGGACAGGGGTCTAGACCACAATGCCCTTCTGTCAACATACGATTCAATGAGGCAGGCCGCATGTCTGATACGACCGCAACCGCCGTCCAAGGGGACAATCCCAAATCGACGGGCACCGTCAAATGGTTCAACGATGCAAAGGGGTTTGGCTTCATTACGCCCGACGATGGCGGTGAAGATCTGTTCGCCCACTTCTCGTCCATCCAGATGAATGGTTTTAAAACCCTGAAAGAAGGCCAGAAAGTGGCCTTCGAGATTATCCAGGGGCCTAAAGGTAAACAGGCGCTCAATATTACGGCTGCCTGAGTTACCCTTTAAAGCGCAACGGTTAGGTTGCGCCATTATGCAGGCGGGGCTTTCGGGCCCCGCCTTGTTATTTTCTTATTACTCCGCCGGGCCATGCTGAAGATTGCCGTTTTGTTTCCCATTGTTCACACGCTGTTCAAAACAACGTTTACCAAAGCATCGTCAGCGGGCACCGCGGCCGGCCGCAAGGTGTCGGTGATCGCCGCCGCAGCCCTCGCGATCGCAACCGCCGCCCTGCCCCTGCCCGCCAGCGCACAGCAACAGACTGGCCCGCAGCCGCGTCTGCCCACCACGCAACTGTCGGCCGGCATCCATATTATCCGCGCGGAAGTCGCCGACACGGACGCCACGCGGCGCGACGGCCTGATGTTCCGCAGAGAGCTGCCCGGCAACGACGGCATGCTGTTCGTCTTCGACCGCCCGGATGTGCAGTGCTTCTGGATGCGCAATACGCTGCTGCCCCTGTCGATTGCCTTTATCGCCGACGACGGCACGATCGTCAACATTGAAGACATGGCGCCCCAGACCGAAGATCCGCATTGCGCGAAAAAGCCGGTGCGCTACGCGCTGGAGATGGCGCAAGGGTGGTTCGACAAGCACGGCATCGCCGCCGGCAAAAAGCTCGACGGCCTGCCCTGAAGCTTTTCGGCAGACCATCGACGTACTGAATGACAAAGGGAGCCCGAGGGCTCCCTTGTTGTTTGCCTGGCAGCGCCATGTGCCCCGCCGGGCGTTCGACGCGCTTTACACGCGCTCGATGATCAGCGCGATGCCTTGGCCGACGCCGATGCACATCGTGCACAGCGCGTAGCGGCCGCCGGTGCGGTGCAGCTGGTTGATGGCCGTGGTGGCCAGACGCGCGCCGCTGGCGCCCAGCGGGTGGCCCAGGGCGATCGCACCGCCGTTGGGGTTCACGCGCGGGTCGTTGTCGGCGATGCCCAGTTGGCGCAGCACGGCCAGACCTTGCGCGGCAAACGCTTCGTTCAGTTCGATCACGTCCATCTGGTCCAGCGTCAGGCCGGTCTGGGCCAGCACCTTCAGCGTGGCGGGCGCCGGACCGATGCCCATGATGCGCGGCGCGACACCGGCGGTTGCCATGCCGACGACGCGGGCGCGCGGAGTCAGGCCATGGCGGGCAGCGGCTTTTTCGTCGGCCAGCAGCAGCGCGGCGGCGCCGTCGTTCACGCCCGACGCGTTGCCGGCCGTGACGCTGCCGCCTTCGCGGACCACGCCCTTGAGCTTGGCCAGCGACTCCAGCGACGTTTCACGCGGGTGCTCGTCCTTGGAGACGATGATCGGGTCGCCCTTCTTCTGGGCGATCGACACGGGCACGATCTCCGCGTCGAAGAAGCCTTCCTTCTGTGCGCGCGCGGTCTTTTCCTGGCTGGCCAGCGCGAACAGGTCCTGGTCGGCGCGGCTGATGTTGAAATCGTCGGCGACGTTTTCGGCGGTCTCGGGCATCGAGTCCACGCCGTACTGCGCCTTCATCAGCTTGTTGATGAAACGCCAGCCGATGGTGGTGTCATAAATGGCGGCGCTGCGCGAGTAGGCGCTGTCGGCCTTGCCCATCACGAACGGGGCGCGGCTCATGCTTTCCACGCCGCCAGCCAGCATCAGGCCGGCTTCTCCGGCACGGATGGCGCGCGCGGCGGTGCCGATGGCATCCAGACCCGAACCGCACAAACGGTTGACCGTGGCGCCGGGCACTTCGACGGGCAGGCCGGCCAGCAGCGTGGCCATGCGCGCCACGTTGCGGTTGTCTTCGCCCGCCTGGTTGGCGCAACCCATGATGGCGTCGTCGAGTTCTTCCCAGCGCACGCCAGGATTGCGCGCCGCGAGGGCCTTGATGGCTACGGCAGCCAGATCGTCGGGCCGCACGGAAGCCAGCGCACCGCCGTAGCGGCCGAAGGGGGTACGAATCGCATCACAGATAAAGGCATTCACGGTCATGGGAAGCTCGGAGTGAAGTGAAAGAACTCGGGATCCGACGATGTTAACGCAGCGGTTTCGCGCCAAGTTGGTGCGTGGCCAGGATGTCCGCAGCACGGACAGTGTCCAGTGGACGTTCACATTACCCGGCGCGCGCGTGCACGAAACCGGGCGGCCATGCCCGGGATCAGTGCGCTCCGGACTTGGCCGCGCGGCCCGCGTCGACGATGGCCTGACGGCGGAAACGGCCGGCCGCCAGATGGTAGAACGGCTGCGGGCAGAACTGGCGCGACACGCCCGATGCCAGCAACGATCCCACCAGCAGCCAGAAGAGCATCGGCTGGCTACCCGTCATTTCCATCACCACGACGCTTGCGGTCAGCGGCGCCTGCGTGGCGGCCGCCAGAAAGGCGGCCATCGACAGCAGCACCAGCACGCGCTGGTCGACGCCCTCGCCCGCCAGCTCCCAGATGTGATGACCGATGCCCGCGCCGGTGGTCAGCGCCGGCGTGAAGATGCCGCCGGGAATGCCCGCCCAGTACGACGCCACGGTGGCCGCCAGCTTGGCCAGACCGAAGCCGTCCGGCACCGAGTCCTTGCCGTTCAGGAGGTCGGCCGCCACGGCATAGCCGGTGCCGTACACGCTGCCTGCCGTGCACAGGCCGATCACCGCCAGGGCCAGCCCCATGACAAACGCCGTCCAGATCGGATGCGCGCGGATCCATGCGCGCCACGACTGCGGCGCCGCGCCGATCGGCCCCTTGCCCAGCAGGCGGGCGAAGATGCCGCCCAGCGCACCATTGAGCGCGGCGCAGATGACGATCCACATCACCATGTTCTGCGAGAGCGGCGCGCCGGCGAAGACGCCGAAATAAGGATTGTTGCCTTCCACCGCCACCACCAGGAAGCCGGCCGAAAGCACGCCGATCAGCACCAGCCGCTGCCAGCGCAGCACGGTGCCCCGCCCCAGTTCCTCGATGGCGAAGATCACGCCGGCCAGCGGCGCGTTGAAGGCCGCCGCCAGGCCGCCCGCGGCGCCCGCCGCGATCAGCTCGTTGGCGTGAAAGCCGCGCAACTGCAAGCCGCGGCGCTTCCAGAAATCGCCCCACGCCAGCATCAGGGCCGCGCCCACCTGCACGGAGGGCCCTTCACGGCCGATCGACGCGCCGCACAGCATGCCAAAGAATGCCAGCGGAATCTTCCACAGGCTTTGGGCCAGCGACACGAGGCTGTTCTGGCTGGGGCCCGGCGGCAGCGACAACGCGCCGATAACCTGGGGAATGCCGCTGCCAGAGGCGTTGGGCGCGAAGCGCAGCGTGAGCCAGCGCAGGGCGGCAAGCCCGAACGGCATGACCAGCAGCGCCAGCCAGCCGTTGTAGGCGACCCATTGGCGGTTCCAGGCCAGCGCCTTGTCGGCCAGATAGGTAAAGCCCAGCGACATGAGCGCCACCATCGCCGCGCCACCCAGCAGCAGCCCAAGCTGCACGCTCTTCTTCGACAGACGGTTGATCTGACGCACCTTGCGGCGCGCGACCCGGCGTGTTCGGGCGATGACGCGGCGGACGGGGTCGGGCAGACTCATGGAGGGGGACAGGGCGGCGTGGGAAGTTGCCAACCTTACCATCCCAGCCTGACCCGTAGCCGAAAGATGCAGCGTTCCGCAACCGGAAGTTTGGATGGGAACGGCCGTCAACGGCCGTCCATCGCCGCGCGGCCGGACCTCAGAATGACGACCAGTCGTCCTGCGAAGCGCTCGCCAGCGCAGGCCGCGACTGCGCCGCACGGGCTGCCGGCGCGACGGGCTTGCGCACCGGCGCGCGTTCGGCCGGCATCAGCCGGGCCTGCGGCTGCGCCGCCGACCCGCCGCTTGCATCCACCTTGAAACGGCGCACTTCCTGCGCGAGACGCGTGGCTTGCTCCTGCATGCTGGCAGCGGCGGCCGCGGCTTCTTCGACCAGGGCGGCGTTCTGCTGGGTCACCGTGTCCATCTGCGAGACGGCCTGGTTCACCTGACCGATACCGGTCGATTGCTCTTCCGATGCGCCCGAGATCTCGCGCACCAGCGTCGCGACCTGACGTACGCTGTCGACCACTTCGCGCATCGTGCGTCCGGCCTCGTCGACCTGACGCGTGCCACCTTCGACGCGCGTCACCGACTCGTCGATCAAGGCCTTGATTTCCTTGGCCGCCACCGCGGAACGCTGGGCCAGCGTGCGCACCTCGCCCGCCACGACCGCGAAGCCGCGGCCCTGCTCGCCCGCGCGCGCCGCTTCCACGGCCGCATTGAGCGCCAGGATGTTGGTCTGGAATGCGATGCCGTCGATCACGCCCGTGATGTCGGCGATGCGGCGCGAGCTGTCCGAGATCGCGCTCATGGTCTGCACCACGCCCTCGACAACCTCGCCGCCGCGCACAGCGACGGTCGACGCCTGGCTGACCAGACGGTCGGCCTCGCTGGCATTGTTGGCGTTCTGCTGCACCGTGCTGGTCAGTTCTTCCATCGATGCAGCGGTTTCTTCGAGCGAGGATGCCTGCTCTTCCGTGCGCTGCGACAGGTCGGCGTTGCCCTGCGCAATCTGCGACGACGCCGAGGCGATGTTCTCGCAGCCGTCGCGCACGTCCTTGACGATGCGGGCCAGGCTTTCATTCATGGCCTTGAGCGCGCCCATCAGGTCGCCGGTCTCGTCGCGCGTGACCACACGGATATCGGTGGTCAGGTCGCCCGCGGCCACCTGCCGTGCCGCCGACACAGCCTCGCCCAGCGGACGCACGATGCCGCGCGTCACCAGCCATCCCAACAGCATGCCGATGGCCACGCCCGCGATCGCCAGGGCGATCATGATGGCGCGAACCGTGTTGTAGAGCGCCGTGCCTTCCGCCACCGAGCGCTCGGCGACCTTTTCCTTGCTGATGGCCAGGTTGGTCATCAGGTCATCGAGCTTCTGCGACGAGGCGATGACACGCTTTTCGATATCGGCCACGCGCGGATCGGTCTGGGTCATGGGCTGCGACTTGGCCGCATCGAAGAACGCGGCAGCCTCACGCTTCCACACCTGCTCGGTTTCACCGAACTGGGCCAACAGGCTTTTGGTCTGTTCTTCGTAGAAGTTCGCGGCAGCCTTCTCGCGCAGCACATCCATGTTCTTGACCGCGTCGTCAAACTGCTTGCGCAGCGCCTGACGCTCCTGGTCGGTGGACGCGCCCAGGTATGCATTGCGCGCGCGTCCTGCGTAGATCAGATTGATGTTGGCTTCCTTCAGATCCGAAATGCCGCGCAGTTCGGTGTCGTAAAGCCTGTCGTTCATGTCATTGATGCGCGCCAGCCCCCACACCCCAAAGGCCCCGATCGCACCGCCTATTACCGCCACCAGCAAAAACGCCCCTGTCAGGCGAGCGCCGATGCGCATCCCCGAAAATAACCGCAACATGCTTCCCTTCCCTGTGATTGCCCCGGCTTTTGCGGTCTTGCCGCAGCCATGTGCTCCGGGGTGCAGCCGCTGACCGTGGGCAACGATAGCGACGTTTCGGTAAGGGCTTACCCTGAAGAAAAGCCAGTTCCCGCGTCAGTTCCGTGTAATGAACGCGACAATCGACAGGGTTTTCGAAACTGACTTTTTCCTGAACAAAAAGAAAACCCCTCGCCGGGGCGAGGGGTTGAATTCAGGGCTGCGGCGCAGAGGCCGCATGCATGCCGGAACCGCCGATCAGGCGAAGTTCTTGGCGGCGAAATCCCAGTTCGCCAGGGCCCAGAAGTTTTCGAGGTACTTGGGACGCGCGTTACGGTAGTCGATGTAGTACGCGTGTTCCCAGACATCACAGGTGAGCAGCGGCTTGTCGGCCGTCGTGAGCGGGGTGGCCGCGTTGCTGGTGTTGACGATGTCGACCGAGCCGTCGGCCTTCTTGACCAGCCAGGTCCAGCCCGAACCGAAGTTGCCGGCAGCCGACTTGTTGAAGGCTTCCTTGAAGGCGTCGAAGCTGCCCCACTTGGCGTTGATGGCGTCAGCCAGCGCGCCCGTCGGTGCGCCGCCGGCCTTGGGAGCCAGGCTGTTCCAGTAGAACGTGTGGTTCCAGACCTGGGCTGCGTTGTTGAAGATGCCGCCCGAGGACTTCTTCACGATGTCTTCCAGCGACAGCGTTTCGAATTCCGTACCCGGGATCAGGTTGTTCAGATTCGTGACGTACGTCTGGTGATGCTTGCCGTAGTGGAACTCCAGCGTTTCCTTGGAGATGTGCGGCGCCAGAGCGTCGAGTTCGTAAGGCAGGGGGGGAAGAGTATGTGCCATGTGATGGTTCCTTCTGTTGAGAGCACGATCAAGCCGGACAATTGTATCGGCAACTCCCGAGGATACCGTGTTAACCCCGCGCTGGCGCGGGGTTAACAGGCACATGCTTATGACCCTGCGTTGTTGCGCCCGCGCGCGGCGGCGCGCATGGCGTCACTTCACGTAACGCAGCTCCCGCCCGCTGCCGGTCTCGACCAGCGCGCCGTCCTTATCCATGATCAGGACCTTGTGCAGCGGCGCGCTGGCCGCGGCGTCGGGCACGTCGACGTCGATGCGCACGGCGCGGGTGGCGGGGTCGATGCGGGCGACATCCACGTCGTGCCAACGTCCGCCCGACGGCACCGGCACGAAGACGGCCAGCGCCTTCAATGCGCCCGCCGCGATGGGAACGGAGACGCCGTCCGCCCCTTCAGATTGGCGTGGCCCGCCGCCGTAATCCTGATCGGCTGAGGACATCGCCACGTCGATGCTGACCGGACGGCCACGGTGATAGACGCGCACCGTCAGCATGCCGGGCTCGGCCGGCCTGTTGCCGGCGCGTGTATCGGTGCGTGTATCGGCGCGCACGTTCGCAATGGCGGTGTACGGCCGCAGCGGCGGCGTGTCCAGGAAGACCTGCTTACCATCGGTGCGCCAGGCCCCGCGCGCATTGATGTCGACCGCGCCATAGCTCAGGAAATATTCGAAGTTGCCGTCTTCCAGAAGCAGCAATTCGCTGCCCACTTCCCGCACGCCACGCAGGTAGTAGTGCCCCGGCACGCGCAGCGCTTCGGATGACTTGCTGGTGGCCTTGGCGCCCACGCGCCGGCCTTGCGCGGGCGGCGGCGCGCAGTCCGCCTGCAGCGTGATGCCCGCATCCTGCAGGACGCGGGCGAAGGCCGGATCGGATTGGCAGGCAAGCGCCGTGCGGAACGACTGGCCCGACGGCGCCACCGCCGCGTCGAAGCGCGCGTGGTGCTGAGCCAGCAGGGACAACATGGCGGGTTGGCCGGTTTCAAGTGCGATCCACGCAGGACCGCGGCCCGCGCCGTCGTCGGCGTCAGGGCTTGCGCCGGCATCGAGCAACGCTTGGGCGAGGTCCCGGCGGCCCAGCCGGATGGCCACGTTCAGCGGCGTATCGCCATCGGCCAAAGGCGCATCCAGATCGGTGCCCGACTCCTTCAACTGGCCCAACACCTGCACCACCGTGTCATGCCGCGCGGTGATCAATTG
This sequence comes from Achromobacter sp. 1012554356, assembly GCF_059760815.1. Taxonomy (NCBI): domain Bacteria; kingdom Pseudomonadati; phylum Pseudomonadota; class Betaproteobacteria; order Burkholderiales; family Alcaligenaceae; genus Achromobacter; species Achromobacter sp. 1012554356. The sequence continues at coordinate 36,299 of NZ_JCBANC010000050.1, forward strand.
CCGGCTCTGCAGCAGCATCGACACGATGCGCTCGGGCAAGGGGCGCCCATCGCGCGCGCATGACGATGGCTGGCCGGTGAAGCCGGCTGCGTGCAATGCCGCAAAGTAGCCAGGCTTGTCGATCAGCACGAACTCCCCGTTGTCTGGCATGCACGCTTGCGCAACCGGCTGGCGGTTCGCCGCGCTCACGCGGCGCACCGTTTCCATGTCGCCGGACACCACGGCCGCGTTGAGCAGCGCGTACGGTTTGGGCGCGACCGGCAGCCGCGGGTCGTCCAACCGCGCACCGGCGCGCAGCAGCCGATCCAGCATGGCGGTGTCCTGACGGCCGATCAGCCAATACAGGGCGCTTTCGCCGTCCGGCGCGATGGCGGCGGGGTCGGCGCCCTTGGCCAGCAATGCATCGACGACCGCGACCTGGCCGGACGTTGCCGCCAACAGCAGCGGCGGCGTGCCGCGCGGATCGTCCATGGCCATCGGCAAGCCGTCACCGCCGGTTGTTTGCGCTGACGGACCCACGGGCGGATTCACCGGCACGCCCGCGTCGATCAGCATCATGGCCATCGCCGTATCGCGGCTTTCGAGAGCCTGGCGAATGGCGCTTGCGTCCAGCGTCTTCATGTCGAATCCCGCGTCCGCGAACATGCGCAGCACCGCCGCGCCCTGCCCGCCCGGCTGCCGCAACAGTTGCGCGATGGGCGAGTCGGCAGGGTTCTGCAGCGCCGCGCGCAGGGCGTCGGGTTTCATCGCGGCCAGCAGGGTGCGCAACAGCGTTGTGTCTCCGGCCCGCACCGCAACCTCCAGCGCTGACCGGCGGTCGTACCCTTCGCGCCGCAAGCCCGGATCGGCGCCCCCGGCCAGCAGCGCCTTGACGGAGTCGGACTGGCCGGCTTCGACGGCATCGGCCAAGGGTGTGTTTCCATGCGGCTCGGCGGGATCGCCGTCAACCGGCGCACCCAAAGCCAGCAGGCGCTGCACTGTCTGCGTGTCGCCGCGCTGGGCGGCCAGATTCATGATGGGACGGTTGTTCATCTGAGGCTTGGCGAAGATCAGGCCGCCCGAGCCCACTTGCGGGCCGCGTTGCGCGAAGGGCATGCCCGCGCGCAGCAGTTGTTCGGCGATTGCGGGATGCCCGCCTTCGACCGCCGCTTGCGCCGCATCCAGCCAAACGTCGCGATCCCGGGTTTCGCCGTACGCCGTGGCCGGGATCGTGCGCGGCCCCTGGTCCATCAGGTACGACACCGCCTGCGCATCGCCCTCGTAGGCGGCGAACGCCAGGGCGGTCAGTTCCTCTTCATAGGCGGGCTGGCTGCCGGTCGCGGCCAGCGCTCGCAGGGCTTGCCCGCCTTCCGTCAATTCCACCAGAGGCAGCCAGGACAGGAAGTCCGCCGCAGGCCGCGCTTTGCCCTGTCCGTCCTTGAAAACACTCGTCGCGGTCTTGTCGGCCGCATCGAGCGCCGCATACGGGCGGCTGGCGCCGGCGCCGAACAAGGCCACCACCATGCGCGTCAGGTTCTTGCGATCGACAAGGCGCGGCAGGTACGTCATGCGCACCGCGAATTCGAAATCGCGGTTCAGCAGGAATTCCAGCGGCGTGTCGTTGGCGTCGCCACGCTGATCGGGGTTGGCGCCCGCGGCCAGCAACGTTTCCATGATCTCGGGCGTGCCATACAGCAGCGCCAGGTGAAGCGGCGGCCGGCGCGAGTCGTACGTAATGTCGTTTAGTCCCGGCTTGGTGGCCAGCAGCGCGGCCAGCATGCGCGCGCGGACCGGCAGGTTGGCCTCGTGGGCCTTACGCAGCCGCGCCGCGTCTTCCGGCGTCATATCCCAATACACGTACTGCGATCGCAGGCTGCGAGTCGGCATCAGCACGGCGTGCAGCAAGGGGACGCCGTCCAGAGCGTAATCGCCGGGCCGCGCCACCTGCGCCAACGCGGCCAGGAATGCCGCCTCATCGTTGCGGCTTACCGCTGCGAACAGCGCCTCGGTCTGCGGGGTGTCGGCTTTCTTGTATTCGCGGTACGGCGACGCGCAGTTGCAATCGGCGGCTGCGGATGCCGCCGGGGAAACGGCTGCGTTTTCCGCATGGGCCACGGAGCCAACTCCAGATGCCCATATCGCCGCGGCCAGACCGGTGGCCGCCCATTTCAGATTTCTGTCGTGGAACATCCTGCCGCCATGGTTTGGGTGGAAAGGATTTGCGGCGACCGAGCCGCACGCCGCCCCAGTCGGGGGCTCGCGGAAAAATCAGCTTGGGTCGCGCGTGGTACGGGTGGTTTGCACCTGAACCTGCGCGCCGCCCTGCGCGAAGCTCAGGTCCAGCGGCTGGCCCGCCGATAGCGCGGCCGCGTCACGAACAATGCGGCCTTCCGCGTCGCGGGCGATCGCGTAGCCGCGCGCCAGCGTGTTGCCGGGATCCAGGGCGCGTAGCTGCGCCGAGGCGGCGGCAAGCCGATTGCGCCGCTGCACCAGCAGGCGGGCATGGGCCTGCCCCAATTGGCGCACGGCGCCAGCCAGACGTTCGGCTGCCCGGCCGGTATCCGGCACGCGATGGCTGAGGCGCTGCGCCAGCAGATTGACGCGCGCGGCGCGCCGGCCTTGCGGCGCCGACCAGGCCGAGGCCAGGCGGTATTGCAGGCTGTTCAGTCGTTCGCGCTGGTGTTGCAGGCGTTGCGCCGGGGACACCAGTTGCGCGGTGGCGCGATCCAGGCGCTGCGCCGCCCGCTCCAGCCGGCGCTGCTGGCCGCGCACCATGGTTTGCAGGGACTGCATGACGCGGCCAAGCAGTTCGGCGCGCGGCGCGCACGCCAGTTCAGCCGCAGCGGTGGGCGTGGGCGCCCGCAGGTCCGACACAAAGTCCACGATGGTGAAGTCGGTTTCGTGGCCGACGCCGCTGATGACGGGAATCTCGCTGACCGCCACCTGGCGCGCCAGGTCTTCGTCGTTGAAGCTCCAGAGGTCTTCGATGCTGCCGCCGCCCCGTACCAGCAGCAGCGTATCGACTTCGGCCCGCTCGTTGGCCAGACGCAACTGCGCGGCCAGCTTGTTGGCGGCGTCCGCCCCCTGAACCGGGGCCGGATAAATGATGACCGGCACCTGCGGCGCGCGCCGGGCCAACGCCGACAGCACGTCGCGCAGCGCCGCCGCGTGCAGCGAGGTGATCACGCCGATTGCGCGGGGAAGAGGGACAGGCTCACGTTTGCGGGCCGGATCGAACAAGCCTTCGGAGGCCAGTTGCTCTTTAAGCCGCAGAAAGGCCTCGTACAGATTCCCTAATCCTGCCCGCCGCATGGCGTCAGCCTGGAGCTGATAGTCGCCCCGCGGTTCGTACAGGGAAACGCGGGCCCGGATCTCGACCTGGTCGCCCGCTCGGGGGACGAAGCCCACCGCGCTGGCGCGGCTGCGGAACATGACGGCCCGCACGGAGGCCCGGCTGTCCTTGAGCGTGAAGTACCAATGCCCGGACGCGGCTTGCGTGAAGTTGGAAATCTCGCCGCGAACCCACAGCGCCGGGATGCTGCGCTCCAACAACTGCCCCACTGCTTGGTTTAGCTGGGCAACTGTAAGGATTTCCCGCGCAAATGCGTTGTTTGTGACTGGGAGCTCAATTGTCATGGGGCTTTCCGATGCGAACCTGTCCACAGGGCAGGCGTAGCGGGGCGCAATGATACCGCGTCCGCAGAAATTTGCACGAACTGCCCAGAACGCCAGCAAATTCGGTGCAAGCCATTGATTTCAATGAATTTTTATAGGGAACAGCAGTGCGCGCAATTGAAGCAAACAAGCGCAAGCCCCGTGCCCATAAGCCTTCTGGCTGAGTTCTACACAGAATTATCCACAGATTCTGTGGATAATTTGGGGATCCCCCTGCCTTGCCACATGCGCGCCGCACCGTTACAGTTTCGGCTTATTCAGATGCCACTGCGCGCCGCTTGCGGCGCCTTCGGCTCCTCAGGAGTTGACCGCTTTGCTTTCCATTCTGCGCGAGGCCGGCTGGCCTATCTGGCCCCTGCTGGCGACATCCGTGCTGGGGTTGGCGCTGATCTTCGAGCGCTTCCTGTCCCTGCGCCGGAACCTGGTGATGCCGCGCGGCCTGAACGACCAGGTCGCCGAGATGCTGCGCAACCACCAGGACACGGCGGAATCGATCCACCGACTGGAACGCAATTCCCCGCTGGGCCGCGTGCTGGCTGAAGTGATGCGTCACCGCCACCTGCCGCGCGAAGAACTGCGCAACGTGGTCGAAGACACCGGCCGCGCCGTTGCGCATGACCTCGGCCGCTACATCTCCGCCATCGGCACCATCGCCGTCGTCGCCCCGCTGATGGGCCTGTTCGGCACCGTTGTCGGCATGATCGAAATCTTCGGCTCCTACACCCCCGGCGGCGGCGACCCCGCCCAACTGGCGCGCGGCATCTCGATCGCGCTTTACAACACCGGTTTCGGCATTCTGATCGCCATTCCCGCCATGATCGCGCACCGCTATCTGCGCGGTCGCGTGGACGGTTACCTCAACGCCATGGAACAGGCCGCGTCGCGCCTGATCCGCGCGCTCTCGCCCGCGCGCGCCTCCCGCGAGGCCCGTCCATGAATTTCCGCGGTTCCCGGGGCGACCGCGATGAGCTGGACATCAACCTGATCCCGCTCATCGACGTCCTGCTGGTCATCCTCATCTTCCTGGCGGCCACCACGTCGTTCACCCGCTTCACGCAGTTGAAGGTGACGTTGCCGCAGGCGTCGTCCGAACAGGACACGCCGCCCGCGCTGGAAGTCGCGGTCAGCCAGGATGGCCGCTACGCCTTGAACGGCACCCTGATCGACGTGTCCACCCCGCCCGAAATCGCCGAGGCCTTGCGCCAAGCCGCAGCCGGCAAGACCGAGCCGCTCATCATCATCAATGCCGACGCCCAGGCCACCCATCAGTCCGTGATCAACATCATGGAAGCCGCGCGCCTTGCGGGCATCGGCCGCGTCAATTTCGCCGCCCAGACCAACCGTTGAAAACCCGACGCGCATCACTGCTGGCCCGCCAATGGCAGCGCGGCGGCTGGCTGTCCACCGCCCTGCGCCCGCTGTCCGCGCTGACCGCCTGGGCGGTCGAGCGCAAGCGCGCGCGCTATGCCAGCGGCGCCAAGGTGTCCTACCGGCCGCCCGTGCCCGTGGTCGTGATCGGCAACATCTACGTGGGCGGCACGGGCAAGACGCCCATGGTGATCGCCACCGTCGAGAACCTGCGGGCCCGGGGCTACACCCCGGGTGTGGTCAGCCGAGGCTACGGTGTGAAGGTCGGCCCGCATCCGCGTGTGGGGCTGGGCGACCTGGAAGCCGCCCGCTTTGGCGACGAACCGGCGCTGATCGCCCGCGCCACCGGCGCGCCCGTGTGCATCCACCCCAAGCGCGCGCGCGCCGCCCAAGTCTTGCTGCAGGCCCATCCGCGGGTGGACGTCATCGTCTCGGACGACGGCCTGCAACACCTGGCCCTGGCGCGTGACATCGAAATCGTGGTGCAGGACCAGCGCGGCGTGGGCAACCGGCGCCTGCTGCCCGCCGGCCCGCTGCGCGAGCCCGCCAGCCGGCTGGCCGACGTGGACGCCGTGGTCACCAATATCGGCACGCCGGGCAATTCTCTTGCGGTGTCTGACACCCTTGAGGCACGTTCGCGGCATGACGGACGGCTGCTTGCGGTGTCTGACACCCTTGAGGAACCGTCACAGCCTGACGGCCGGCTCCCGAGGGTGTCAGACACCGCAAGCAGCCGTCCCCGCCAGGTCCAGATGTGGCTTGAACCCGGCCTGGCGCGCCATATCGGGGGACACGCCACACAGCCGCTATCGGCCTTTGCCGGCCAGCCCCGCATCGCGGCGGCGGCCGGCATCGGCAATCCGGAGCGTTTTTTCGCCACCTTGCGGGCAGCCGGCATCACGCTGTCCGCGACGCTTCACCTGCCAGATCACCACGACTACGCCACGTCACCCTTCCAGGCGCTGGACGCCGACGTCATCCTGGTGACCGCCAAGGACGCCATCAAATGCGACGCCTTGAACGATCCCCGGCTGTGGGAAGTGCCGGTGCAGGCCGCGTTCTCCGACCCGGAGCTCTTTGACTGGCTGGCCGACGCGCTGCGCGCTTGCAAAGAGCGCCCGGTCAGTGGCCAGAACGGCGGCGGCAAAAACCGGGGCCGCAACCCGGCCGCGTAACGGGCGGCTTGCTGCAACCCCGACGCGCCGCGCGCTGTCAGGCGGCAAAACTGTTTTAGAATCCCGGTCATGGAATCCCGCCTTCTCGACATCCTCGTTTGCCCCTTGTGCAAGGGCCGCCTCGAACACGACCGGCAGCAGGCCGAACTGGTCTGCCGTGCGGACCGGCTGGCCTTCCCGCTGCGCGACGGTATTCCGGTCATGCTGGAATCCGAAGCCCGCGCGCTGGACGACGCCGCCGCCTCCCGCTGAACGCCGCATCGTGAGCTTCATCGCCATCATCCCGGCGCGCACCGCCTCGACCCGGTTGCCCGACAAGCCGCTTGCCGACATCGCTGGCAAGCCCATGGTCGTGCGCACCGCCGATCGCGCCGCGCTGTCGCGCGCCTCGCAAATTTTCATCGCCACCGATGACCTGCGCGTGCAGCAGGCTGCGCAGGCGCACGGCCTGCGCGCCCTGATGACCCGCGGCGACCATCCCACCGGCACCGACCGGCTGGCCGAAGCGGTCGAGCAGCTTGGCCTGCCCGACGACGCGATCGTCGTGAACGTGCAGGGCGACGAGCCCCTGATCGAACCCGAACTCATCGACGCGGTGGCGGCCAAGCTGCAGGCCTATCCGCAGGCCGACATCGCCACCTGTGCATGCCCCCTGGCGGATGCCGAGGCTCTGTTCAATCCCAACGTCGTCAAGCTGGTCTGCGCCGCCGACGACCGCGCGCTGTATTTTTCGCGCGCCCCCATCCCCTGGGCCCGGGACGCGCTGGCCGGCGGCGAACGCGTGCTGGCGCAGGGCCTGCCCGCCTGGCATCACATCGGCCTGTACGCCTACCGCGCGTCGTTCCTGCGCCGCTTTCCGACGCTGCCGCAAGGCGCGCTGGAACGCTTTGAATCGCTGGAGCAACTGCGGGCCATGGAACACGGCCACGTCATCGTCGTCCATCGGGCCTCGACGCCTCCTGCGGGCGGGGTAGATACCCCGGCCGATCTTGATCGCGTCCGCTTGATCTACAGCAATCAGATATAAGGGTTATTTCGCATGGCGCAGCCCCGCATTGGCTGCTGCGTTGCGGCATAATCCCCCGGATCACAAAAAATAAACCCCTTCAGGAGCACTCATGCGTCTCATCTTGCTCGGACCCCCCGGCGCCGGCAAAGGCACCCAGGCCGCGTTTCTAACGCAGCACTTCGGCATTCCCCAGATCTCCACCGGCGACATGCTGCGCGCCGCGGTGAAAGCGGGCACCCCGCTGGGTATTGAAGCCAAGAAGGTCATGGACGCCGGCGGCCTGGTTTCCGACGAGATCATCATCGGCCTGGTGCAAGACCGCCTGACGCAGCCCGACTGCGCCAACGGCTACCTGTTCGACGGCTTTCCCCGCACCATCCCGCAGGCCGACGCGCTCAAGAGCGCCGGCGTCAAGCTGGACTACGTCGTGGAAATCGCCGTCCCCGAAGAAGACATCATCGAACGCATGAGCGGACGCCGCGTGCACCAGTCCAGCGGCCGCAGCTACCACGTGCGCTTTAACCCGCCCAAGACCGAAGGCAAGGACGACGTCACGGGCGAAGAGCTGGTCCAGCGTGACGACGACCGCGAGGAAACCGTGCGCCACCGCCTGTCGGTATACCGCGAGCAAACGCGTCCGCTGGTCGATTACTACTCTGCCTGGGCGCAGCAAGATTCCGCCGCTGCCCCGAAATACCGCAAGATCTCGGGCGTGGGCGCCGTCGACGAAATCAAGTCGCGCCTGTTCGAAGCCGTTCAAAGCTGATCGGCGCCTCGATGGCCCAAAGGCCTTCGGCGCCGGCCGGACGCAGCGCGTCCCGGCCCTGGCCCGAAGGCCTTGTTGCATCCGGCGCCCGGCGCGCCGCCTTCCTTCCCTTGAACTGATCTGGTGGTACACACATGGAAATCGCGAACAAGGTATTCATCGTTACCGGCGGCGCATCCGGCCTGGGCGCCGGCACCGCCCGCATGCTGGTTGAACATGGCGCCAAGGTCGTCATTGCCGACCTGCAGGACGAGCCGGGCGAAGCGCTCGCCAAGGAACTCGGCCAGCGCTACGTGCACTGCGACGTCACGCAGGAAGCCGACGGCAAGAAGGTCGTGGCCGCCGCGCTGGAACTGGGCGCGCTGTTTGGCCTGGTCAACTGCGCGGGCGTCGCCCCCGCCGCCAAGATCGTCGGCAAGAACGGCGCACACCCGCTGGAGCTCTTTCAGAAGGTCGTGTCGATCAACCTGATCGGCAGCTTCAACATGATGCGCCTGGCCGCCGAGGCCATGAGCGCCAACACGCCCGAGCCCACCGGCGAACGCGGCGTGATGATCAACACGGCGTCCGTCGCCGCCTTTGACGGCCAGATCGGCCAGGCGGCCTATGCCGCTTCCAAGGCGGGCGTGGCGGGCATGACGCTGCCGATCGCGCGCGACCTGTCCAAGACCGGCATCCGCTGCATGACCATCGCGCCGGGCATCTTCGGCACCCCGATGATCTTCGGCATGCCGCAAGAAGTGCAGGACTCGCTGGCCGCCAGCATCCCCTTCCCCGCGCGCCTGGGCCGCCCGGAAGACTACGCCAAACTGGTCCACAGCATCATCACCAACGACATGCTGAACGGCGAAACGATCCGCCTGGACGGCGCCATCCGCATGCCGCCAAAATAATGCCCCCACGCTTCACCCGCTGCGCGGGTTCTCTGCCCCCCGAGGGGGCGCTTTTCCCCTTGGGGCGGCCCGGCGGGGAAAGTATGCCCCCACGCTTCACCCGCTGCGCGGGTTCTCTGCCCCCCGAGGGGGCGCTTTTCCCCTTGGGGCGGCCCGGCGGGGAAAAGGCCTTCTTGCGGGCAGGGGCAGGTTCTTTACAGTTGCTGGCCCGCGTTTCTCTTCAGTAGTCCACCCATGAGCCTGTTCCGTTCGGCGGCCACGGTCAGCAGCTTTACGTTGCTGTCCCGCATTTCCGGCCTGATCCGCGACATCCTGGTGGCCCGCGCCTTTGGCGCCGGCCCCATTACCGATGCCTTCTGGGTCGCTTTCCGCATTCCCAATCTGCTGCGCCGCCTGTTCGCCGAGGGCGCCTTCGCTCAGGCCTTCGTGCCCATCCTGGGCGCCGCGCGCAACAACCGTTCCGAAGAAGAAGTCCGCACGCTGCTCGACCGCGTGGCCTTGCTGCTGACCGCCGCATTGATGCTGGTCACGCTGATCGGCATCGTCGCGGCGCCCTGGGTGGTGTCGGCCATGGCCAGCGGCCTGCGCGGCGCGGCGCGCGACACCGAATTTGGCGCGGCGGTCTGGATGACGCGGATGATGTTTCCCTACATCCTCTGCATGTCCCTGATCGCCTTCGCGTCCGGCGTGCTCAATACCTGGCGGCGCTTTGCGGTGCCCGCCTTCACGCCCGTGCTGCTGAACCTGTCCATGATCGGCGCCTGCATCTGGCTTGCGCCGCGCATGGACGTGCCGGTCTACGCGCTGGCCGTCGGGGTCATGATCGGCGGCGTGCTGCAGTTGGCCGTGCAATGGGTGGCCCTGGCGCGCCTGGGTCTCACGCCGCGCTTCTCGCTGCGCTTCCGGCAGGCCTGGGCCGATCCCACCGTGCAGCGGATTCTCAAGCAGATGGCGCCCGCCACGCTCGGCGTGTCGGTGGCGCAGATTTCGCTCCTGATCAACACCAATATAGCGACGTGGCTGACGCCTGGCAGCGTGACCTGGCTGTCGTTCGCCGATCGCCTGATGGAATTCCCCACGGCGCTGCTGGGCGTGGCGCTGGGCACCGTCCTCTTGCCCAGCCTGTCCGCAGCGCATGCCCGCGACGACCACGGCGGCTACAGCGCGCTGCTCGACTGGGGCCTGCGCCTGGTGCTGCTGCTGGGCCTGCCCGCTGCGGTGGGCATGGCCATGCTGTCGGACGGGCTGGTCGCCACGCTGTTCCATTACGGCGCCTTCAGCGCGCAGGACGTGCTGCAGACGCGCTTGGCCGTCGTCTCCTATTCGGCCGGGCTGATCGGCCTGCTGGCGGTCAAGATCCTGGCCCCCGGGTTCTACGCCAAGCAGGACATCCGCACGCCCGTGAAGATCGCCATCGCCGTGCTGGTGGTGACGCAGTTGCTGAACGTGCTGCTGGTGCCGACGCTGGCGCATGCGGGACTCGCCTTGGCCATCGGACTGGGCGCCTGCCTGAACGCCCTGGCGCTGCTGATCGGGCTGCGCCGCCGCGGCGTCTACGTGCCCGGCGCCGGCTGGACGGTGTTTGCCTTGCGACTGGTGCCCGCGCTGGCCGGGCTGGCGGCGCTGCTCTGGTATGCGGACACGCGCATCGACTGGATTGCGCTGCAGACGCATGCCGGCCAACGCGCCCTGTTGCTGGCCGGCGTGCTGGCGGCAAGCGGCGTGGTGTACTTCGGAATGTTGTTACTGTTTGGATTCCGACTCAGGGATTTTGGACGACGTCCTAAGCAGTAATTCCGCCCGTTCGGGCTACATTGCCTTCAAAAAGCCGGCCAAACGCCGGCTTTTGGCATTAATTTCGTCAAGAATTGACAACCACCCCGTAATCTTTGGTAAAAAACCTTTATGATTTAAAAATTGCCACTGAGAGGACCCCCTGTAGGCCCCTGCCTGCGGGAAGCATGAATTGAAGTACGCCCAAGGACAACCCATGGCGGACCAGGTGATCAATTGGCTGCTGTTGCTGCGCTCCGGCAAGGCAACGGCCCAAGACTACAACGACTTCCTGGCTTGGCGAGCGGCCGATCCTGTCCATGAAAACGCCTGGCAGCAACTGACGGGCACCCTGGCAGGATCGTCGTTCGGCCGGCTGGGCGACGCCTACGCCAC
>NZ_JCBANC010000051.1:0-46487 GCF_059760815.1 Achromobacter sp. 1012554356
GTTTGAGGGGGGGTGTGAGGGACTTGGCGCAGGTGTTGGCAGGTGCGGGGCGGCATGGAGAGTGTCCCGTCGCTCCGCCATTCATATTTAGCCTGTCGCAAAACCGCAATGTCGATCGTTCTCTTCCGTGAATCTGATCTCCGGATACAGAAGAACGATCAGTTGCGGCAACGCCAGGAGGGGCATGAATATCAGCAGAATCGCCAAATCCACCCAGATCATCAAAGGCAACCATAGCCGTCCCTTCTTTGTGGTGAGGGACCATGTGATCCAACGACCACCGTAGCGCATAAGCACATCACGCGAATTTTGAGGGAACGCGATAATTTTGGGTGCGGGCAAGGCTTCGATCTTGTCCATAAAACCATGAAGCCAAGCCCATATGTGGCTTGCGAAAATTTTCTCATTAAACATTATGGGTATCTTGACCAATTGAGACTCAGGCAGGTTGCAGGTATAGCCCACGAGGTAAAGATACGCTTGCGCTTGACCTGTGGACCAGCTGATGCCCTGAAGCCGATCCCACTCAAGTTCCCATATTGCATCCGAGCTTTCCTCAGGATATGGAACGTAGTAGACGCGGCGGCTACGGCGGTCAAAACGTACTTTCGAACAACGGTATCGATAACGTGGCGCCAAAAGGCATGGCAAAAAAAACCATATAAGCCCCATGCAAGGTAGACCGAGTGAAAGTATGAGCACACCGGCAGACCAGCCACCGAATACTCCGAACACTGCCAAAAAAAAAGAAAGCAGCCCAAAGAAGGTGAAAAGTCGAAGTAAAAATCCCGCGCCTTCAGTTTGCAACGTATTGGAAACGACCTCGACGCAATGGTCGTTCAACCGTGTTGCTACGATGGCGGCGGGTTCCTGCGTATCGGGCAGCGCTGGCAACAACGTGCTCGCGAAGCGAAACAGCCGCCACTTGCTCTGGATCTCATCGAACGAAGGGCGGGGCTGCCCCATTTTTTTAGCAGTCCGCATTATTTGGGCTCCTGGACTGGAGCGACCATTTTTTCGTCAATGGGATCTGTGAGCCACGTACCGCGCGTAAAGACAAGCGGTTCCCGGAGCGGGAAAAATGCAAGACTAGGCTGATTCACGATATCTGGCCTGTAGCAGTAGTCCAGCATCACCTCCGTGTCCTCGCGCATAGCAATTCGCCAACTCAACTGGCGGTTGCCATCGTGAATGAGGTCCTTGGCAATGACCATGCATTCCGTGTCATAAGGAAAGCGGTAGCCCGGAGCGGCGGCGATGGGGCCTTCTACCATATTCAGGATTTGGCCGCCGCGCTTAGCTTTCAGCGTGTATTTGAATACATCGGCGTGCCTTAAGAGAGCCGTGTCTTCGCCCAACGCGGGATAGCCAGGCAGAAACACAGAGAGCGAAAGTATCCCTACGCCTTCCTTGCCGATAGCGCGTTTTAAATCAACGCTGTCTGACCAGAGCCCGTAAATTGGGATGCTGCGAACTACGATGTCGCTTGCTGACCTCGAAGGTGTCTCCCAACTCGCTACAGCGCGGACGCCGTAAACGGCACCGTGAAATGCGGTGATTTCCTGGTCCAGCGATTTATATCGGTATGTTCTATCACTTACGCTCCAATAGCTGTGTGCCAACCAAATTTCGTCGGGCTGAAATTTGGCGTGCGCGGCCTGGAGGCCGAAATATGCCACTCCGACGGTGGCAATGAACGCCAGCACAAACCAGCCGACAGGCCCGATGAAGGCGAGGACTGTGCCTGAGGCGCTTAGAAACACCCCCGCAGCCGCCAAGACCCCACATCCGGCAGACGCAAGATACATCCGACCCGCTTCGGCATTTTGTTGCGTCGTGAAGGCGTGACCAGCGCGTAATCCGTCCGCGAGGGCCGCAAGAGCGGCTGTTGCCGCGCCGGCCCATGCGGCTAGTACTCGAGAAGCAAATGCAGCAACTCGCGCTTGGGCAAGCGACTTCCCTTTCGCCAATGCACGTAATTGGAGCAGGTCGCCCTTCATCAAATAAACGGAGCTAATGACACCGGATACTGCCGCAAAAGCACTGGCGACGTTGGCGGCGCCATTAAATGATCGGTCAACCTTTCCACTGGCGATATCTCGAACGGACGACCGAAGTGCCATGATGGCGGAAATGGCGGCCAGGCCTGTGAACCCATATTCCCCGCGTACGATCCCAGTCTGCGCGGCGCCGTAGGCTTTACTTTGACGAACCTGATCCAGCATCCGCTTGAAAACATTGCCTTCAAGTTGGAACGGCTGCCGATTGTGCACAGACGGTTGGGCAGAAGAAATACGGGTTGCTTGATCACCGATGCGCACGGTTTCGTAAAGGAGCACCGTAGCTGGCTGATTGCGCAATGGCTGCTTGACGGTAATACCCCACTTTCTTAGTTGTTCGGTGTTCATGCTTCGTTCACCGTGGAACTGGGAGTATTGAAAATTCGCCTCGGCGCTAGACACGCGGTACGTGACAATGGTGTTGCCAACACGGACTTCTGCATACAAGCGTAATCGCCGGACGATGCTGCTGGCTGTAGCCTCGGGCAAACGCGTATCACCAAGCTGAGAAAGCATCTGGCTTACGAGTACATCCGAGGACTGGGTCGCTGGATAGGAGACATTCAGTTGAAAGAGGGGCGCAAAGGCCGCAACCCCAACGTCCAGCACGTTCTTCAGCGGCGGAGGGTTGGCGAAATTGGCGTGCAACTCAGGGATGCCGTGCGCTAGCGCCAACCAGACAGGACTTCTTTCAGGTGGGGCCAACAACAAACTTCGGTACGTCGATCGACCACTTTCGCTGTGAGTCAGATTACCCACGCAGTGTGCAACAACGCGCTCGTAGTCCTGTGCATTCTCTTTTGCACCCAAGTCAAAACAGGACAGCACCTTGCCAAACCATCCATCCTGCCAATCCTTGGCGATGGCGCTGCCGCCAGTCCTGACCCAGCCTTCGAGGTCCTTCACCAGTGTGTCAATGTCGGCCTGTTTCCGCCTGACTGTCTGCTCATACGAGAGCATGTATGGAACAGCATTGCCAAGGAAGCGGTCCGCGTCATCGTTCGCGTCAAAGCGAACCAGGTCTCGCCTTTTGGCATAGGCTTCTGGGGTCGCACGCTTCTGAACGCTCTGCAAGTACTGTTTTATGACGGTGGCGCTTGTGTAGGCATGATTGTTATCGATTTCATAAGCTTGCCGATCTGCCGCCGCAACTGCGACAAGATGCGCCAATTCACTCATGACGCCGATGGGGTCGTGCAGCACGACCGCCAGAGGAACGATATCCTTGATCGGAACAAGCTCGACGTGAGCGCCCGGAATGACGGTTTCGTAGGTGGGGAACGACTGCGGCGCTGATATCTCGCTCCATGTGTAGTACCCCGACTTGCCATTCAAGTCGGGTCGTCGCAGTTCCGGCGTCGCGTAAGCAAGCAACGCGATGTTGAACACGTGGAGTTGCTCAACACCACCAGCGGGCCTGACTTTTGTCGCCAACCTGGTGCGGATGCCACCGCTATCGTTCTCGATGCTCCAGAGCCTGGCATGGGTCAGCATCGTTTCGCTGGTCAGCAGATAGACGACGTCTGCTTCTTTGGTCGCTGGGGCAGATAGATAAGGTTTGGCGCTGACCGTTTCGGGGCGAGCGAGCCGCCCGGGGATGGCATCCTCTTCGTCTGCAGGAGTCCACCAGATGCGCGCAAATCGCATGTCGTCGGTAACTTGATAGTGCTGCGTCCACATCCGGCCATGCTCGAAATAGCAGAGGTAGACGTAGGTGCCTGGACGCAGCACGCGCAGACCGTACGCCTTGCCAGCGGCCAGCGCGGGATAGCCCTCAGCGCTGAGCGTGGGAAACACGCCTTTATCCCAGGTGCGCTCTGCAACGCCGTAGCGCAAAGGGTAGATGGGCACACACCGCTGACACGGTGGCGGTGAGATGGCCTTGCCCAGTTGTTTTTCATTAGGGCGGTCGGGACCCAGCGCTTTCTTGTGGGGCGTTGTCATAGCGCGGGCCTCATGGCCCACGAGCAACACGAAGGCCTCGGACAGACCTTCCCGTAAGGTGAACACGACGACGTCGAAGGACTTGTCGTCGATGGCAAATGCGAAGCGAAATCGGACTGGATAGGAATGTCGGGCTCCCGGGAACCACAGGCCTTCCACACCACCAATGCGTGCCTAGCCTGCGCGCGCCCATTACGGCACGCCTGCCCAGGCTTGGGTATCAGACAAGTACGATTTTGAAGTTCGTCAGATGAGAACGTGACCGCGTTCGCAAGACGTTCGAAGGGTGCAGGCCGTGACCACGCCAGCGACGCGCAGCTGCAATGCTCAATGACATAACACCCAATGGCGCGACGCCCAACGAACCACTTCTATTGCGACAACTTTCAGGCGCGCAAATAAAGCCACAGCCTGTGCAGGCAGCATCGCCACCCGCACAGGCCCTGACTCACGTCCTCGCATCAGCTCGCGTCGCCCTTGCCAGGCGCAGGCTGCCCGTTCGAGCTTCGCACCAACCCCATCTGCACCGCGATGTACGCCGCCTCGGCCTGATTACGCGCATTCAGCTTCCAATACAACGTGCGCGCATGGCTCTTGACGGTGGCGACCGATATGCCGACCTGCTGGCCGATCTCGCGCATGGTCTTGCCTTGCACTAGAAGCTGCAGGATTTCCTCTTGCCGCTGCGTGAGCTCGCGCAGTTCCTGCACGGAGGCGTGTGACGTGCTGGGCGGCCTGCCCGCGGGTTGGGGATAGCACTCGCCGCCCGCGATCACCAGGCTGACCGCCGCGGCCAATGCATCGGGGCTGGAGGCCTTGGGCAGATAGCCCGCGACGCCGGCGCGCGCACACGCGGCCATGACGCTCTGGTCCATCGCCGAATACAAAACGAGCACGAGGCGCGGCATGAAGAATGCCATTGCCTGGGACAAAAGCCCGATGTCCTGCTCAGCCGAACCGCTGCAACCCACCACCAGCAACTCCACTGGCTTGTTGATCGAGCTGGACATATTGAGAAGGTGGGCTGGCGAGATGGCCAGGATATCGTCGGCGTTGCGCACACGTTCCAGCACATGCTGAATTGCGACACGAAGCAGAGCGTAGTCTTCGATCAGTACGGTTGTCATCCCGGGAAGAACCTTGTGACGCATGGCCCATTACGGTTCCCATGGCGCTGGCGCAACACCGCGCAAGGCGCGGGTTCACGCGCTTTGCCAGGTTCATGGGAATACTGCCCGCAGCCTCGGGATTGCAGTGGCGAGACTAAGTGATTCGCCCTATCAATCCATGCTTGCGGACACAACTCATGCTATCAGCGGCTACGTTCGCTGAATCTCGTTCAGGAGGATGATTGGTGGCGGAAAGCGAGGCGACAGCAACCCGAACACCTGCTTTCTATGCCTTAGCCGTATTGGCTATGCGCAACCCCGGCAGCGTTGGAACTGGGCGTTCCTGCTGCCGGGCAGGCAGCGCAAACCTGACTCAACCGAGCTTGCGCCCATAGATCTGCCCGGCATCCACTTCACGCCCGTTCGGTTCATGCCATTCCAAGGTCGCACCGCGTTGCAGCGCCGCGTAAACGGCTTCGCCCTTGTTCTTGACATGCAGGCGCTGATACAGCGTGCACGCGTGCGTCTTGGCGGTCGCCACCGAGATGTTCAACATCCGGCTGACGGTCTTGATGGGATAGCCCCGCGCCAGCAGCACCAGCACTTCGTACTGGCGCGGCGTGATCTGCAGGAGCTGTGCCCCCGCGCTCACGGGCATGGTGCCCTTCGAGCCGGCTTCTTCCACGTCCCGCGACGGCAAGGCGCATACGGTGGAGGCCGGAGCCTGCAACGCCTGTTCGCTCGGGAAGCATTGCCCACCCGCCATCACCAGGCGTATGGCGGCCTCGAGGATTTCGACCGAAGCCGTTTTCATCAGGCAACCGTACACGCTGGCGCCAGGCAGGCCTTGCACCGGCATGGGCAAGGGCATGACGTCCGTCAAAAGCAGAATCCGCTTGGGCGTCAGCACGCGCTGAATCTCGTGCAAGGCGCTCCATGCTTCATCGGTATCCACTGGCAAACCATAGATCAGAAGATCGGCGCCCGCGTGCACGCCGTCGGCCTTGGACACGTCCGCAAGGCCCATCCCCTCGATCTCCCACACATCATCCAACTTGCTAAGAATCTGCCACAAACCCAACCGCAGGAGCGGATGAGCTTCAATCAGGACCATCTTGGCCATGGTGTCCTCCCGGTTTTTCGACGGGCCTAGAAGGGATCTTCGCTGTGCTGAAGACTATTTTTTTTTCCAGCCCCGCGGGGGTGGTCCGCATATCCCGGAATATCTAATGAAGCTGAACCGGGACATTTGGGCTGGGCAACTTTGGTAGCCAACATAACGGATGGCATGGAACCCATCTTATGGTTCGGATTTGTCAAAATCAAGACGTTTCAGGGCGATATAATCCGACAAAATCAGAAATCAATCGTTAGCCTTAATCACGTTCGTAAATATGGATGAGAAGCGCATCTCGTCCTTTTCGCCGCTAGGGTTTTTACTAGCACCAAGGTGCTTCGGGGAGGACGCTCCCTATGAAGCGGCGGTACAAGGCTGCCCGCACAGGCGCTCTGGCCCTTGTTACAGACGAAAAAAAGCCGCGTCTGGACATCTGCCGGACGCGGCGTCGAATAGCCGGAGGAAGAGGGAAACCTGTCAACTTGTATCCGCAGACACATCAAGCCCGTGAACAGTCCCTGTATTCGAAATAACGGTAACATTTTTTATTTTCACGCCCGCAGGCGGATTTACTCCATATAGGCGAAGTCAAATACCGTGTGCCCCCCCTGATGATGCCAATGGTGCATTGAAGCATGGCGTTTTCTCAGGAAGTTTGCGTAGTGGATTTCGCCGTCGGTTTCGATGTAGGTGGAAGGCGTCAGCTCCTCGATCCGGTTGAGCGAGACGCCCTTGCCGTAGTGACAGAACCCCTGGTACTGGGCGCACCGGATCACGTCTCCCCCAGGCGACACAACGATTCCGGCGTTGCGGGCGCGCATCGGGTTGCGCACGATCGGGTTGCAGGCGTGCGGCGTCCAGCTCGTGGAGCGCGGTGAATCGGAGAAAAACGCGAACAGCTCGTCGCAGTGGCTCTGGCCGTCGGTCCGGTCGATATTTGTTAATAGCCACCAGTATTCGCCATGTTTAAAAATAATGGTATCCACGGCTGAAATATTGGTCATCAGATTAACATCCAGCTCCCATTTCAGTGGAAATTCGGTGCATTTCCACAGTTCAATACTTCGATTTCCGCACGTTTCCGGGACCATGTAAGTCACCCCTTCGTGTTCAAAAATATACGGAAACGAAAGGTGATAAGGCAGGTTCAGCGCAGTGCCCAGCAGCCGGAAAGCCCCGTCGGAGTAGGTCGCGACCGAGATCGTTCCCTTGCGGGAAGTAAAATCGTAGTCCTCGAAAAAAATATATGGCTTTTTATCGTGGGTATAAACGAAGGGATCAGCAAAAAAGCGGCCCTTTGGCGGCTGCAATACCATCGCTTCGGATACCACGGCCTGCTGGCGTGCGGAGGGAAACATACCGATCCGCCAGCGGACATTGCGTTTCATGACGCGGCGCACAACGAGATCCGACATTAACCATGCCTGGCGCGCGATATAAGCGGCGCTATCCCACTCCGCCGGATCGGCGCGGCGCGGGCCGCTCATGATCTGCATGGCGGGCGGCGCGACCCCCGGGCGGTCATGGGCCAGCGCCTGCAAGGCGTCATAGACCATGAAGTTTCCCAAACTGAATGCGCGTGCCTGATTCTTCAGCCAGAACACTTCCGTGTTGAAACTGCGCTGGTCCAGAAGTTCGTCGTCTTCCTGCCTGGCGCCGACGCGCCAGAGTTTCACGGTGGTGTGATCCTCGCGCTGAAAGACCTCCCAGAAGCCGGCATAACGGCTGGTGGCCACCGCAATATCCGAGTAGCTCAATTGCCAGACGCCCAGCCGTGACCAGCTGGCGAGCTGCGCGCGCGTCGCCAGCGACGCACCCAATGTGATCACCAGATCGAGCCCCAGCGCCTTTACCTCGTCGCGCGCGTGCGGGTCCTCGTCGCCCGGCGCCAGCGGGATCACCGATGTGCCCGCCTCCTGCAGGCCGTCGCGCATGTCGCGGCAGGCCAGCATGACGCGCTGCTTCTGCGGCAGCAGCTTGCCCTCCAGGCGCGACAGCGAGCCGAACAGCGCCTTCACGCTCAATCTGGGCGCCGTGTCGGCGGCCTCGCCGTTCATCACCAGCAATGCCGTCAGGTCGAATTCCTGGCTGTGGAGTAGCCACTCAACCATCTCGTGCATCCAGCCGGGTTGCTCATACCCGTCGACCAGCAATCCCACCTTGTACGTCTTCATATCTCGTGCTCCTGTATCAGGGCGATTGGCTTGCCGCGCCGTGACTGCGCAGCGGCCTCGCCCAGCACACACCCGGGGCAATGCGTTCATGTTCTCGCGCTGATACTGCGGGGTTTTGGGCGTGCATTCCAGAGCACATTCATCCTAGGGCCGGTGTCCGAGGCCAATCGGCCAAACCTCAACCTCCCGGGCATGAGGCGCCTCATGCTTCTTCCCGGCGCATCTCGTCCTTACGCCCGATGCGAAGCAAACGTGCTGCAAAACCGACACATCGGTTGCGTCGAGTTAGGGGTAAACCCTATTGGGGATAGCAGAGGCTCGCCTCTCATCCCTGCCTCCCGCATAATGCTTTGAAACAAACGTTTGAATTCAACCTTATGCAAGAAATCCGCTCCACTTCCACGAGAGAAACCATCCTCGACACCGCCGAGTCCCTGTTCGCGCAACAAGGACATGAAGCGACGTCGATGCGCCAGATCACCGGCGCGGCCGGCGTGAACCTCGCTTCGGTGAACTATCACTTCGGCTCGAAAGAGTCACTCGTGCAGGCGGTGCTCAAACGCCGCCTGGAAGTGCTGAACCGCGAACGCATGCGCCTTCTGGACGAACTTGAGGCGCAATCCGGCGGCAAGCCTCTGAAGCCTTCCCAGATCGTGGACGCGTTCTTCGGCACGCTGCTGCGCCTGGCGGCCGATCCGGCACAGGCTGGCAGCACCTTTCTGCCGCTGCTGGAACGCACGATGACCGATCCCACGGATTTCATCCGCGCGCTGTTTGCCGAGGAATATGCGGACGTGCTCGCGCGCTACCGCAACGCGCTGTTTGCCGCCCTGCCCGACGTGCCGCGCGCCGAGATCATCTGGCGCTTCCAGTTCATGTTGGGCGCGACGTCGTACGCAATCATGGGCACCGATTTGCTGCGCTCGGTCACCGGACTGGCCGGCGACGAAGCCGAGCAGCCCAACGACCGCGAGCTGCTCCTTCCGCGCCTGATGAGTTTCCTGCTGGGCGGGCTGCGCTCGCCCCTGCCGCACCTGAACGCAAGCCCCGGAGGCGCCTGACCCGCCTTCCAAAGCCAACCCGGCCGGCGAGCCGCCTTCGGTCACCGCCAGGCACTGAAGAACAACGAGGAGACAAGAAAATGTACGCAGTCATCGTCGCGCTGGTTGTCATTGCGCTCCTGGCCGCCGTGTTGCTGGGCGTTCGCCCCATCCGGCGGGCGCTGCTTTCAGCGCCGATCTTCAACCTGTATCGCAAGGTGCTGCCGCAGATGTCGGACACCGAGCGAGATGCGCTCGAGGCCGGCACGGTCTGGTGGGAAGGCGAGCTGTTTCGCGGCCGCCCCGACTGGAGCCGCCTGCTGGCCTATCCGCGGCCTCGCCTTACCGACGAAGAACAGCGCTTCCTGGACAACCAGGCCGAAACCGCGTGCCGCATGGTCAATGACTGGAGCGTCACCCAAGAGCGCTTCGACCTGCCCGCCGATGTCTGGAACTACCTGAAGTCCGAGGGTTTCCTCGGCATGATCATTCCCAAGCAATACGGCGGCCTCGCGTTTTCCGCCTATGCCCATTCCGAAATCGTGACCAAGCTGTCCACGCGGTCTTCCGCGCTGGCCGTGTCGGTCATGGTGCCGAATTCGCTCGGGCCCGCCGAACTGCTGCTGCATTACGGCACCGAGGAACAGAAGAACCATTACCTGCCCCGCCTGGCGCGCGGCGAAGAAGTCCCAGCCTTTGCGCTGACCAGTCCCTGGGCGGGCTCGGACGCGGCCGCCATCCCCGACAGCGGCATCGTCTGCAAGGGCGAATGGCAGGGCCGCGAGGTGATCGGCATGCGCGTCACGTGGGACAAGCGCTACATCACGCTCGCGCCCGTCTGCACGCTGCTGGGCCTGGCGTTCCGCCTGTATGACCCGGACGGCCTGCTGGGCGGCAAGAAGGACCTGGGCATCACCTGCGCGCTCGTGCCGCACGACCACCCCGGCGTGGACACCGGCCGCCGCCACTTCCCCTTGAACGCCATGTTCATGAACGGTCCGACGCGCGGCAACGATGTCTTCATGCCGCTGGACTTCATCATCGGCGGCCCCGCCATGGCCGGCCAGGGCTGGCGCATGCTGATGGAATGTCTGGCCGCGGGCCGCTCGATCTCGCTGCCCTCGTCCAACACCGGCATGTCCAAGCTCACCGCGCGTGCGGTGGGCGGCTATGCGCGCGTGCGCAGCCAGTTCCGCATGCCGGTCGGCAAGTTTGAAGGCGTCGAAGAGGCGCTGGCCCGCATCGGCGGAAACACCTACATGATGGACGCCGCGCGCACCATGACGGCAGGCGCGGTGGACCTGGGTGAAAAGCCCTCCGTGGTGTCGGCCATCGTGAAGTACCACGTCACCGAACGCGCGCGCCAGGTCGTCAACGACGGCATGGACGTGATCGGCGGCAAGGGCATCTGCCTGGGACCGTCCAACTTCCTGGGCCGCGCCTACCAGCAGATTCCCATCGGCATCACTGTGGAAGGCGCCAACATCCTGACGCGTAGCCTCATCATCTTCGGCCAGGGTGCGATCCGTTGCCATCCCTACGTGCTGGCGGAGATGCAGGCCGCGCAATCGCCGGACCGCAAGCAGGGGCTCGATGATTTCGATGCCGCGTTCTGGGGCCATGCGGGCTTCGTGGTGCGCAACGCGCTGCGGGCGCTGGGCACCTCCCTGACTGGCGCCCGCTTTGTCGCCGTCAACGCCGACGTCGCACCGGACATGAAGCGCTATTACCAGTTGCTGGGCCGCTACTCGGCCGCCTTCGCGCTGCTGGCGGACACCTCGATGCTGGTGCTGGGCGGCAGCCTGAAGCGCCGCGAGCGCCTGTCGGCGCGCCTGGGCGATGTGCTGTCGCAGATGTACCTGATCAGCGCCACACTCAAGCGCTTCGAGGACGAAGGCCGCCAAAAGGCCGACGCGCCGCTTGCGCACTGGTCGATCCAGGACGCGCTGTGCAAGTTGCAGGAGGCCTTTGACGGCGTGCTGGACAACTTCCCGAATCGCGCGGTCGCGTGGATTATCCGCCGCGTCGTGTTCCCGTGGGGTCACAGCCAGATCCCGCCGTCCGACCAGCTTGGCCAAGACGTGGCCCGGCTGCTGATCAGCCCCAGCGCGACGCGCGACCGACTGACGGCCGGCTGCCATCTGCCCGACACCGCCGACGAACCCGTGGGCGCCATCGAACAGGCGCTGGCCGCCACGCTGGAAGCCGAGCCCATCGAAGCCAAGATCCGCGAGATCGAAAAACGCGGCGTGCTGGACGGCAATCCGCAAGCCAACGTACGCGACATCGCCGATGCGGCAGTCACCATCGGCGCGATCACCGCCGAAGAGTATGCGGTCGTCAAGCGCCGCAACCGCTTGCGCGACACCGTGGTCAAAGTGGATGATTTCCCCTTTGACCTCGGCGCCGCCGACGCAGACCGGCCCACGGCAGAACGCAAGGTCGCCTGAGGGAGGAAGCGGATGGCATTCAAACCGGTTTACGTCGTTGACGGTTCACGCACACCTTTCCTGAAGGCCCGCACGGGTCCAGGGCCCTTCTCCGCCGGGGATCTGGCGGTACAGGCCGGCCGCGCCCTGCTGCTGCGCCAACCCTACGCGCCCACGGACCTGGACGAGGTCATCGTCGGCTGCGCCGCGCCGTCGCCCGACGAAGTCAACATCGGCCGTGTGATTGCGCTGCGGCTGGCCTGCGGCGATCGGGTGCCCGGCTGGACCGTCATGCGCAACTGCGCATCGGGCATGCAGGCGCTGGACTCCGCCATTGCCAACATCCAGAACGGCCGTTCGCATCTGGTGCTGGCCGGCGGCACCGATGCGCTGTCCCGCGCGCCGGTGCTGTTTTCGGACGGCATGGTGCGCTGGCTGTCGCGCTGGTACGCCGCGCGCGGCCTGGGCGCGAAACTCAAGGCGCTGGGCGGCTTCAGGCCGAAGCACCTGGCGCCGGTCATCGGATTGCTCAAGGGCCTGACCGACCCGGTCGTGGGCCTGTCGATGGGTCAGACCGCCGAAAACGTCGCCACGCTCTTTCACATCGACCGCGCCGCGATGGACGCGTACGCGGCGCGCAGCCACCAGCGCGCACTCGCTGCACGCGCGGCGGGCATGCCCGAGATCACGCCGCTCATCGACACGCAGGGCAAGCTGCACCCGCACGACGACGGCGTGCGCGATGACTCCACGCCGGACAAGCTGGCCAAGCTCAAGCCCGTGTTCGACAAACCGTGGGGCAACATCACCGCGGGCAACAGCTCGCAGGTGACCGACGGCGCAGCGATGCTGGTGCTGGCCTCGGAAGAGGCCGTTCAAAAATGGAACCTGCGCCCGCTGGGCCGCATCGTCGATACGCAATGGGCCGGACTGGATCCCGCGATCATGGGGCTGGGCCCCGTGCATGCCGCCACGCCGATCCTGCAACGCCACGGCCTGGGCTTGAATGACCTGGACTTGTGGGAGATCAACGAGGCTTTCGCGGCGCAGGTGCTAGGCTGCCTGGCCGCGTGGCGCGACGAGGCCTATTGCCAGCAGAATTTCGGCACGCCCGCCTGGGGCGAACTGGATGCCGAGCGGCTCAACGTCGACGGCGGCGCCATCGCCATCGGCCATCCGGTGGGCGCATCGGGCGCCCGCATCGTGCTGCATCTGCTGCACGCGCTCAAGCGCCGCGGCGCCCGGCGCGGCATGGCGGCCATCTGCATCGGCGGCGGCCAAGGCGGCGCGATGCTGGTCGAAACCCTGGACGAGGACCGCCCATGACGACACTGGATACGCTTTCCCACTGGCGCCTGGACCGCGACCCCGACGGCATCGCCTGGCTGACCTTCGACCGGGCGGGCAGCGCGGTCAATGCGCTGTCGGCCGACACCCTGGCCGAACTCTCCGTGGTGCTGGACGCGCTGGACGCCGAGCCGCCCACGGGCCTCATCATCCAATCGGGCAAGGCCACGGGCTTCATCGTGGGCGCGGACGTCAACGAATTCGCCACGCTGGACACGCCCGAGCAGGCGCGCGGGCTGGTGTCGCGCGGCTGGAACCTCATGAACCGCCTGGCCGGCGTGCGCTATCCGACGCTGGCGCTGATCCAGGGCCATTGCCTGGGTGGCGGTCTTGAATTGGCGCTGGCCTGCCGCTACCGGCTGGTGGCCGATCAGCCCGGCGCCTCGCTGGCGTTGCCCGAAGTCATGCTGGGCATCTTTCCCGGCTGGGGCGGCATGCTGCGCCTGCCGCAGGTAATCGGCGCGCCCGCCGCGCTGGACATGATGCTGACCGGCCGCGGCGCCGATGCGCGCCGCGCGGCCTCGCTGGGGCTGGTCGACGCGCGCGTGCCTCCGCGGCTGCTGCTCGCCGCGGCGCGCCAGACCGTGCTGTCGCGCAAACCCGCGCGGCGTGCGCGCGGCCTGGGCGGACTGCTGAACCGCTGGCCGTTCAAGGCCATCGTCGCCAACCGCGCCCGCAAGCAAATCGCTGCCAAGGATCCGCTCGGCCACTACCCGGCCGCGCCCGCCATTGTGGAGATCTGGGAAAAGCATGGCGGCAATGCGCTGAAGGCGCCCGACCTGATCGACCGCATCATTTCGTCCGGCACGGCGCGCAACCTGCTGCGCGTGTTCCGACTGCAAGAGCGACTGAAGGCCAATGGCAAGCAGCCGGGCGTCGCGCCAGCGCGCCATGTGCATGTGGTGGGCGCAGGCGTGATGGGCGGCGACATCGCGGCCTGGTGCGCGCTCAAGGGCATGACGGTCACGTTGCAGGACCAGGAGATGTCCCGCATCGCGCCAGCCATCAAGCGCGCCGCCGAGCTCTACGCGCGCCGCCTGAAAGATCCGCGCCTGGCACGCGCCGCGTTCGACCGGCTGGTTCCGGATCCGGCGGGTTTGGGTTTACCGCTGGCGGACGTTGTCATCGAAGCCATCAGCGAGCAGCCCGAGGCCAAGCGCGCGCTGTACCAGTCGCTGGAGCCGCGCATGAAGCCCGACGCGCTGCTGGCCACCAACACGTCCAGCCTGTCGCTGGAAACGCTCCGCGAGGCCCTGGCCCGTCCGGAACGTCTGGTGGGCATTCACTTTTTCAACCCCGTGGCCAAGATGCCGCTGGTGGAAGTCGTGCACGTGGACGGCGACGATCCCGCCATCGCGGCCCGCGCCTGCGCCTTCGTGGGCCAGATCGACAAGCTGGCGCTGCCGGTCAAGAGCGCGCCCGGATTTCTCGTCAATGCGGTGCTGGCGCCCTACATGCTGCAGGCCATGCGCAGCGTGGACGACGGCGTCGCACCGGAAACCGTGGACGCCGCCATGGTGGCCTTCGGCATGCCGATGGGGCCGCTGGAACTGGCGGACACCGTGGGCTTGGACATCGCGCGCGATGCTGGCGCGCAGTTGGCCGGCGGCGCGGAACCGCCGCGCTGCCTGGCCGATCGCCTGGCGCGCAACGAACTGGGCAAGAAGAGCGGCAAGGGCTTTTACACCTGGCGCGACGGCAAGCCGGTCAAGCGGCGCGATCCCGCCGCCGCACCTGCCGGCCTGGCACAGAAACTGATTCAGCCGCTCATCGACGCCACGCGGCAACGCGTGGCAGGCGGCATCGTGGCCGACGCCGACCTGGCCGACGCCGGCGTGATTTTTGGAACGGGCTTCGCGCCTTTCACGGGCGGCCCATTGCATTACGAAGACGGCAGCACCCAGCAGCACCGCAGTACGGCGGCTCGCGCCGAATAGACCGGCACTCCACGCCGGCAGTGGTAGAGAGAGACACACATTCAACTCGAGGAGTCAGTACCATGCGCAGACGTTCATTGTCCCTGAGCACCCTGTCGGCCATCCTGGTCGGCCTGGGCGCATCCGCAACGTCCTACGCTGCCGGCTTTCAGCTCTTGGAGCAGAACGCTAGCGGCCTGGGCAACGCGTATGCCGGCTCGGCGGCAAACCCGGAGAATGCCAGCATCATGTATTTCAACCCGGCAGGCTTGACCTATCTGCCTGGGCTCAATTTCTCCGGTGGGGTAAACCTGATCAAACCGTCGTTCAAGTTTTCGGACAACGGCAATAGCCGCAACCCCAGCGTGCCCGGCATCCCCGGATCAGGCTTGAACGGTTCGGTTCCCACCGGCGGCAATGGCGGGGACGCGGGCCACCTGGGCGTCGTGCCCAACATCTATGCCTCCTGGCAACTGAACGAGCAGTGGTACATCGGCCTGGGCATCGGCGCCCCCTTCGGCCTGATGACCGAATACGACGACGGCTGGGTCGGCCAATACCACTCGAACAAGTTCGACATCAAGACCATCAACGTCAACCCGTCCATCGCCTACAAGGTCAACGAGAAGTTCTCGATGGGCTTTGGCTTGAACTGGCAGCACATCGACGCGAACTACAAGAAAAAGACCGTGGTGCCCATCGCCGGCCTGCCGCTGGCCACGAATGGCGACGCGGACCTGAACCTGAAGGGCGATGCCTGGGGCTGGAACGTCGGCTTCATGCTGCAACCCACCGAAGACACCCGCATCGGCCTGTCTTATCGCTCGAAGATCAAGCACTCGGCCAAGGGCGACACCGACATCGACAACATCGGCCCGACCGGCCAGTCCGTGTCGTTTGACGCCAAGGCCAACGTCGACCTGCCCGACACGCTGATCCTGAGCGCCACGCATCAGCTCAACGAAAGGTGGGAACTGCTGGGCGACGTGTCGTGGACGGGCTGGAGCAGCATCCCCCAACTGAAGATCAAGAACTCGGGTCCGGGCGCGCGGGATGACGTGTTGCCGCTCAACTTCCGCGATACCTGGCGCGTTGCCGTGGGCACCAACTACAAGTTCGCCCCGGACTGGAAGTGGAAGTTCGGCCTGGCCTTCGATCAGTCGCCGGTGCACGATGCCGCCGACCGTCCCACATCCCTGCCCGACAACGACCGCTACTGGTTCTCGACCGGCGTGCAGTGGGCCGCCACCAAGTCCACCACGATCGACGTCGGCTACACCTACCTGTACCTGCGCAAGACGGACATCGACACCACGTCCGGCAGCCAGGCCACGAAGGGCCGCGTTGCGGGCACCTACGACAGCAGCGGCCACATCTTCGGCCTGCAGCTCTCGTCCCGCTTCTAGCCGTGAACGGGCGGACGGCCGCGCGCCGTCCGCCCGCTTTTTCAGGAGACTCCCTTGAGCAAGTTCGTCGTCAAACACGTCGCCGTGCTGGGTGCCGGCGTCATGGGCGCGCAGATCGCCGCCCACCTGGCCAATGCCGGCGTGCCGGTCACGCTATTCGACCTGGCCGCCCGCGAAGGCGACCGCAACGGCATCGTCAAGAAAGCGCTGGCCGGTCTCAAGAAGCTGGAACCCGCGCCGCTCGCCGGCGCATCGCGCCTCGCCCTGATCACGCCCGCCAACTACGATGACGACCTGGAGCGCCTGCAAGGCTGCGACCTCATCATCGAAGCCATCGCCGAGCGCATGGACTGGAAGACGGCGTTGTACGAGCGTATTGCCGCGCATGTGGCGCCCGGCGCCATCGTCGCCTCCAACACGTCCGGCCTGTCCATCGACGCGTTGGCCAATGCGCTGCCCGCCGGGCTGCGCGACCGCTTCTGCGGCATCCATTTCTTCAATCCGCCGCGCTACATGCGCCTGGTGGAAATCATCGCCACGTCGCACACGCAGCCGGCCGTGCTGGACCAGCTGGAAACCTGGCTGACGTCTGCCCTGGGCAAGGGCGTGATCCGCGCGCTGGATACCCCGAACTTCGTGGCCAACCGCATCGGCGTATTCTCGATTCTGGCCGCCATGCACCACACCGCGCGCCTGGGTCTGGCCTTCGACGAAGTCGACGCGCTGACCGGCCCCAAGATCGGCCGCCCCAAGAGCGCCACGTACCGCACCGCCGACGTAGTGGGGCTGGACACGCTGGCCCATGTCGTGGGCACCATGGAAAAGAACCTGCCCGACGATCCGTGGCATCAGTATTTCGCGCTGCCGGAATGGCTGTCGGCGCTGATCTCCAAGGGCGCGCTCGGGCAGAAGAGCGGCGCCGGCGTCTACCGCAAGCAGGGCCGCGAGATCCAGGTGCTGGATCTGAAAAAGCAGGATTACGCGCCCGGCACGGGCAAGCTGGCCGACGAGGTTGCGGCGCTGCTCAAGGAACGCGATCCGGCCAAGCGCTTTGCCGCGCTGCGCGCCAGCGATCATCCGCAGGCGCAATTCCTGTGGAGCCTGTTCCGCGACATCTTCCACTACAGCGCCGTACAGCTTGAACACGTGGCCGACAACGCACGCGACCTGGACCTGGCCATGCGCTGGGGCTTTGGCTGGTCGCAAGGCCCGTTTGAAACCTGGCAGGCTGCCGGCTGGCAGGCGATTGCCGCCGCCGTGGCCGAAGACATCGCCGCCGGCCGCGCCATGAGCAACACGCCCCTGCCTGCCTGGGCGCTGGAGCCCGGCCGCCAGGGCGTGCACGCGCCCGAGGGTTCGTATTCGGCGCGCACCGGCAAGCTGCATCCGCGCTTGACGCTGCCGGTATACGCACGCCAGCTGTTCCCGGAACGCGTCGTGGGCGAGGCTCCCGACGACCGGGGCGTCACCGTCTGGGAAAACGAAGGCGTGCGCCTGTGGAACCTGCCGCAGGTAGACGCGGGCATCGCCATCCTGTCCGTCACGTCGCGCAACCACACGCTGGGCGCCGAAGTGCTGGAAGGCGTGCTGCAGGCGGTGGCCAAGGCCGAACGCGAGTTCGACGGCTTGGTGATCTGGCACGACGCACCGTTTGCCGTGGGCGCCAACCTGCAACAGGTGGTCGAAGCCTGCGCGGCCGGCGAATGGGACATGCTGGAAGCCACGGTCGAGAAATTCCAGCGCGCCTCCCAATCGTTCAAGTACGCGCAGGTTCCGACGGTGGCCGCGGTGCAGGGCATGGCGCTGGGCGGCGGCTGCGAATTCCTGATGCACGCCTCGCACCGCGTGCTGGCGCTGGAAAGCTACATCGGCCTTGTCGAGGCCGGCGTGGGCCTGATCCCGGCGGGCGGCGGCAGCAAGGAATTCGCCGCGCGGGCCGCCGCACTGGCGGCCAAGACGGCCACGCCGGGCGAAGTCTTCCCCTACCTGCAACCGGTCTTCCAGACGATTGCCATGGCCCAGGTCGCCAAGAGCGGGCTGGAAGCCATCGAGGCCGGCTTTGCGCGCGAACACGACATCGTGCTGTTCCATCCAGGCGAGCTGCTGTTTGTGGCGATCGGCCAGGCGCGCGCCGCCGCGCAGGCCGGCTACACCCCGCCCGCGCGGTTGCAGAACGTGCCGGTCGCCGGCCGCAATGGCATCGCCAACTTCGAGATGGTGCTGGTCAACATGCGCGAGGGCGGCATGATCAGCGCGCACGATTACCGGGTGGCACGCAGCGCGGCGGTTGCGCTGTGCGGCGGCGAGGTCGAGACCGGCACGAAGGTCGACGAGGAATGGCTGCTGGCCGTGGAGCGCAAGGAATTCGTGGCGCTGCTGCGCACGCCGGAAACCCAGGCCCGCATCCGCCACACCCTTGAAACCGGCAAACCACTACGGAATTGATTAGGCCCCCCCCTGCGCCTGCGGCGCTTCCCCCAGGGGCGCCGGTGGCGGACTGGCGGAGCCGCCGTACGGAGCCCCCCCAGGCGCCTGCGGCGCCTCCCCCAGGGGCGCGCGCTGCGGACCGGCAGAGCCGGATCCGCGCCGCCCCGCCTGGAGGAGGCGTGGTGAGTGGGGGGAGTCGGATTGTTTCTCTCGCTATTGAACTTTGAGGAAATGGATATGAGCACGCAAATCCAAGACGCCTACATCGTCGCCGCGACGCGCTTGCCGGTGGGCAAGCGCAACGGCGCCTACATCACCACCCGCCCTGACGATATGCTGGCCGCCGCGCTGAATGGTGCGCTGGCGCAGGTGCCGGGTTTGGACGCGGCGCGCATCGAGGACGTGATCGCCGGCTGCGCCATGCCCGAGGCCGAACAGGGCATGAACGTGGCCCGCATCGGCCTGCTGCTGGCCGGCCTGCCGCAAAGCGTGGCGGGAGTTACCGTGAATCGCTTCTGCGCGTCCGGGCTGCAGGCCGTGGCGGACGCCGCCGCCCGCATCCGCATGGGCGAGGCCGACATCATGATCGGCGCGGGCACCGAATCCATGAGCGCCATGCCGCAGATCATGGGCAACAAGGTGTCCATGAATCCGGAGATCTTCGCGCACGACGAGAACATCGGCATGGCCTTCGGCATGGGCCTGACCGGCGAAAAGGTCGCCGAGCGCTGGAAGGTGTCGCGCGAAGACCAGGACGCCTTTGCGCTGGCCTCGCACCAGAAGGCCTGCGCGGCCATCGCTGCCGGCCACTTCCGCGCCGAGACCACGCCTTATGAAGTGGTCACGCATCTGCCGGACAGCGCCAGCGGTGCGGTGCGCGTGGCGCGCCGTCTCGTCGAGGCCGACGAAGGCCCGCGTCCCGACAGCAGCCTGGAAGCGCTGGCCCGTTTAAAGCCTGTGTTTTCGACGCGCGGCAGCGTCACGGCCGGCAACAGTTCGCAGATGTCCGATGGTGCTGCTGCAGTGATTCTGGTATCCGACCGCATCCTGCGCGAATTCAACCTCAGCCCGCTCGCCCGCTTTGCGGGTTTTGCCGTGGCCGGCGTGCCGCCCGAGGTCATGGGCATCGGCCCGGTCGCCGCGATTCCGAAGGTACTGGACCGCGCCGGCATCAAGCAGGACGCGCTGGACTGGATCGAGCTCAACGAAGCGTTCGCGGCGCAGTCGCTGGCCGTCATCCGCGAGCTGAACCTGGACCCGGCCAAGATCAACCCGCTGGGCGGCGCCATTGCGTTGGGCCATCCGCTGGGCGCGACGGGCGCCATCCGCACCGCCACCATCACGCACGGACTGCGCCGCACCGGCGGCAAGTACGGGCTGGTCACGATGTGCATCGGCACCGGCATGGGCGCGGCCGGCCTGTTCGAGGCCATGTAAGCAGGCGGCGGACAGCGTGAAGCCCTACTGGTTCAAGAACCTGTCGCCCGAGTGGCGCGCGCGCCTGATGCGGGTGGGCTTCAACCTGCATCCGGCCTTTCGCGCCACCGGCGGCCGCGTGTTGCACGTGTCGCCGGATTTCCAGCACATCCGCATCAAGCTGCCGCTGCTGCGCCGCACGCGCAATATCGTGGGATCGATGTACGGCGGCTCGCTGTTCGCCGTGACGGACGGCGCGCATCCGACCATGCTGATGTCGGCGCTGGGCCCCGATCACGTCGTGTGGGACAAGGCGGCATCCATCCGCTTCCGCAAACCGGCCTACACCACGCTCTACGTCGACTTCCGCCTACCCCCTGGCGAGATTGCGGAAATCCGGCGCCTGCTTGCCTCGCTTCACGAAACGACCCGCACCTACACGGTCGAACTGAAGGACAAGGACGACGTCGTGTACGCCGTCGTGGAACGCACGATCTACATCGCAGACAAGAAGTTCTACAAACAGAAGAACACTGGAGGTGACAAATGCGTTTCAACCCCGGAGGGCGCGCCGCCGCCCTGAGTCTGATTCTTGCCGCCAGCCTGGCGGGCGCGCCGGCCCACGCTGACGTCGACGTCGCCGGCGTGCGCGTGCCCGAACAGCTTGCCGAAGGCGGCCACTCGCTGACGCTGAACGGCGCCGGCCTGCGCACCCGCTTCGTCGTGAAAGTTTACGTGGCGGCGCTGTACGTCACCACGAAGACCCACGACGCTGCCGCGATCATCGGCAGCACCGAACCACGCCGAATCCGTCTGCAAATGCTGCGCGACGTGGACAGCAAGAGCCTGGACGGGGCGCTGCAGGACGGTTTGCGCGACAATACGCCCTCGCAGGTGCTCGCCACCTTGAAGGAACCCGCCCAGCGCCTGTCGCGGCTGATGGCCGACATCGGCGCCGCGCGCGAAGGCGATGTCATCGACCTGGACTTCGACGCCCGCGGCGTTGCGATCGCCAGCAACGGCAAGCCGCGCGGCCGCATCGACGATCCCGCCTTCGCCCGCGCGCTGCTGCGCGTCTGGCTGGGCGACAGCCCCGCGCAGGCTTCCCTGAAGAAAGCCCTGTTGGGCAACTAGGGCCTTGCGCCCCAACGGAACCGCAAGACATGGAACGAATCTGGCACAAGAGCTATCCCTACGGTGTGCCCGCCGAGATCGACACTGACGGCGAGACAACGCTGGTGACGATCATCGAGGAAAGCTTCCGGCGCTTTCCCGACAAGACGGCCTACATCAGCATGGGCAAATCGATCACGTATGCCGAACTGGACGCGCTGACGCGCCGCTTCGCGGCATGGCTGCACGCCAACGGCCTCTCCCGCGGCGACCGCATCGCCCTGATGATGCCCAACCTGCTGCA
The DNA here is from genome assembly GCF_059760815.1 of Achromobacter sp. 1012554356. Lineage (NCBI taxonomy): Bacteria > Pseudomonadati > Pseudomonadota > Betaproteobacteria > Burkholderiales > Alcaligenaceae > Achromobacter > Achromobacter sp. 1012554356. The sequence continues at coordinate 21,803 of NZ_JCBANC010000051.1, forward strand.
GTATCCCGTCTGCCTTTTCGGCGCCCTGCGCGCCGGCTGCATCGTGGTCAACTGCAATCCGCTATACACCGCGCGCGAACTCGAACACCAACTGGCCGACGCCGGCGCGCGCGCCATCGTGGTCGCGGACAACTTCGCGGCCACGTTGCAAAAGGCCTTGCCCGGCACGCAGGTCGAGCACGTGCTGGTCACCTCCATCGGGGAAATGCTGGGGCCGATCAAGGGGCGCCTGGTGGACTTCGCGGTCCGGCGCGTCAAGCGCATGGTGCCCGCATGGTCGCTGCCCGGCTCGCACAAGCTGGGCGATGCCCTGCGTGCGGCGCGCGACCTGCCGTTCACCAACATGCAGCTTTCGCCCGCCGACCTGGCGTTCCTGCAGTACACGGGCGGCACGACCGGCGTGGCCAAGGCCGCCATGCTGTCGCATGGCAACATGGTCGCCAACGTGAGCCAGGCCTACGCGTGGGTCAGACCCCTGGTCAAGGACGGCGAGGAATGCATCGTCACGGCCCTGCCGCTGTATCACATCTTCGCGCTGACGGCGAACTGCCTGACGTTCATGAAGCTGGGCGCAAGCAACCTTCTGATCGTCAATCCGCGCGACATCCCGGGGCTGATCAAGGAAATGGGCAAGGTGCCGATCTCGGCCTTTACCGGCGTCAACACGCTCTTTAACGCGCTGCTCAACCACCCGGATTTTGCCCACCTGGATTTTTCGCGCCTGCGGCTCACCATGGGCGGCGGCATGGCGGTGCAGCGGTCGGTGGCGGACCGCTGGCGCGCGGCGACGGGCGTGTCTATCGCCCAAGCCTACGGGCTGACCGAAACGTCGCCCGCCGTCACCATCAATCCCCTGGACACCAAGATCTTCAACGGGTCCATCGGTTTGCCCGTACCGTCCACCGACCTGTCGATCCGCGACGACGCGGGCCGCGAACTGGGCATCGGCGAAAACGGCGAGATCTGCGTGCGCGGTCCGCAAGTCACGCGTGGCTACTGGAACCGGCCCGACGAGACGGCGCTTGTGATGTACCCGGACGGCTTCCTGCGCACGGGCGACGTGGGTTATGTCGACGAGACCGGCTACGTGTATCTGGTCGATCGCAAGAAAGACATGATCCTGGTGTCGGGCTTCAACGTGTACCCGAACGAAGTCGAGGACGTGGCCGCCCTCCACCCCGGCGTGCGCGAAGTCGCGGCCGTGGGCGTGCCGGACGAGCGCTCCGGCGAGGCGGTCAAGCTGTTCGTGATCCGCAAGGACCCCGCGCTGGATGCCGAAACGCTGATCGCGCATTGCCGCAGCCAGCTTACCGGCTACAAGGTGCCGCGCCACATCGAGTTCCGCGACGACCTGCCGCGCACCAACGTCGGCAAGATCCTGCGACGCGAGCTGCGTCCCGACGGACAGGCGCCCGCCGCCACGCGCGCCGTGAACCCTCCCGACATCGCCAATCAGGCGACCCGCGAGGACTGATCCCCGCCCCGCCGACCGCACCCCGTTTTTGCGCGGGCAACACTGTCGCGCGCCGCCAACAGCGGCCGCGGGAGCGTCCGCCATCACGCGCCGCTTCAACTCGATGAATTCACAGGAGATTCCTGTGCAAAGCCCTGCCGCCTTGACGCGCCGCAGGGCTTTTTTACATCTTCCCCCGATGCGCGCTATTGGCTGGCCATATCGCCACAATTGATAATTATTATCGTTGTCATTTCTGTACGTAACTGGCCGTACCAAACCGACGCCAGTGGGGAGATCCTCTTGAAGCACCATCACACCCAGGCCGCCTTGCGCGCGCGGCTGCACACCCGTGTTCCCGCCGCCGCCGCGCTGGCCGCCTGCCTGGGCGCGGGCGCCGCGCACGCGCAGCCCGAACAGCCCGCCACCCTGCCGGCCGTGCAGGTGCTGGGCACCGGCGAAACCGCGACCGGCCCCGTCGACGGCTACATCGCCCGGCGCAGCGCCACCGGCACCAAGACCGACACGCCCTTGTCCGAAACACCCCAGGCCATCACCGTGATCCCGCGCGAGCAGATCGTCGACCAGGGTTCGCAGAACGTACAGGACACGATGAACTACGCAGCGGGCGTGCGGCCCAACGCTTACGGCGTGGACAACCGCGGCGACTACGTGCGCGTGCGCGGCGTGGAGCCCGTGCAATACCTGGACGGGCTGCGCCAGTTCTTCAGCTTCAACAACCCGCGCACCGAGGTCTATGGCCTGGAACGCGTCGAGGTGCTGCGCGGTCCGTCGTCGATGCTGTACGGACAGGGCAGCACGGGCGGCATCGTCAACCTGGTCAGTAAGCGCCCGCAGGCCGAGCAGCAAGGCGAAATCGGCGTACAGCTGGGCAACTTCAACCGCCGCGAGATTCAGGCCGACATCACCGGCCCGCTGACCGAGGACGGCCAGTGGCTGTATCGCGTGGTGGCGCTGGGCCGCGACAGCGACACGCAGGTGCAGTACGCGCAGGACGACCGGATGTTCCTCGCGCCGTCGCTCACGTGGCAGCCCAGCGCGGCCACGTCGCTGACGCTGCAGGCCTCATGGCAAAAGGACCGGTCGGGCACGACGCAATCGTTCCTGCCGTGGAGCGGCACCGTGGATCACAATCCCAACGGCCGCATCCCGACACGCCGTTTTGCCAGCGAACCGGGCTTTGACACCTACGACACCGAGCAATTCAACGTGGGCTGGCTGTTCGAGCACAAGTTCAACGACACCTGGAAAGTCCGTCAGAGCTTCCGCAATACTGTCAGCAGCGTGGACTACAACTCGCTGTACCCGAACGTGTACGGCGACCGCCGCGGCAATTCGTACATCGATCCCGAGCAGACCACGGTCGACCGCTATTACTACATCAACAAGCCCCGCATGCGCACGCTGCTGGCCGACCAGAACCTGGAAGGCAAGCTGAACTGGGGCCGCACGCAGCACACCGTCATCGTCGGCATGGACTACACGCGTTACCGCGAAACCAGCCAATCGGACAGCGGGCTGGGATCGCCGCTGAACCTGTACCACCCGGTGTACGGCAACGCGCCGGACTACACACTCAGCGACTCGCCCAAGCAACGCCAGCAGCAACTGGGCTTCTATGCGCAGGACCAGATCACGTTCGACAAGAACTGGATCCTGCTGGCCGGCATCCGCCGCGATCGCGTCGAAAGCACGGCCGAGGGCCAGGACAAGGAAACCGATCAGGCCACCACCAAGCGCTTCGGCCTGATGTACGCGGCCGACAACGGCTGGTCGCCGTACGTGAGCTACAGCGAGTCCTTCACCCCCATCGCGGGCGCGGACTTCTACGACCAGCGCTGGAAGCCCATGCGCGGCAAGCAGTGGGAACTTGGCCTGAAATACATGCCGCCGGGCGCCGACCTGGAATTCACGGCGGCGGCGTACGACCTGCGCGAAAGCAACCGGCAGACCAACGATCCGGACAATCCCAACAATCAGATCCAGGCGGGCAAGACGCGCACGCGCGGTGTCGAACTGGAAGCGCGCGGCCGCGTCACCCAGAACGTGGACGTGATCGCCAACTACATCTACACCGACATCGATCCGCAGCTTGAAGGCATGCCCAAGCACATGGTGTCGCTGTGGAGCAAGTACCGCTTCGCGGTGGCGGGCCAGCCTGGCTTCGCGGTCGGCGCCGGCGCGCGCTTCCTGTCGAAGTTCCGCGACGGCGGCGCGCCGGAGACGCCGTCCGTGACGCTGTTCGATGCGATGGTCAGCTATACCAACGGCCCGTGGCGTTATGCGCTCAACGTCAACAACATCGCGGACCGCACGTACGAAGTGGTCTGCCTGGATCGTGGCGACTGCTTCTACGGCGCGCGCCGCACGGTCATGTTGAGCGGCGCCTACCGCTTCTGACGGCACAACCGTCCCCATATCCGGGACGGGAATTGGGGTCAACCTGTACGTACATGCTGTACGTACAGGTGTACACTACGATTTTTTCACCCGTCCGACAGACGCGCGCATGAACGTCTGCAACCCAGAAAAATCGTCCTGGAGACCTCGATAGTGTCGACCGCAACTACCCGCTCGCCCTTTTTTGGCACGATGCAGAAAATCCCTGGTGGATTGATGCTGGTGCCGCTGATCCTGGGTTCCCTGATCGGCACCTTCGCCCCCGATGCGCTCGCCATCGGCGGCTTCACCACGGCCCTTTTCAAGAACAGCGCGCTGCCGCTGATCGCGCTGCTGATCTTCGCGACCGGCACGCACGTCAACGCCCGCACCGGCGGCCCGATCCTGGCCACGGCCGGCACCATCCTGCTGATGAAGACGATCGTGCCCGCCACGCTCATCATCATCCTGGGCAGCTACGTCGGCCTGGACGGCCTGTGGGGCGTGTCGATCCTGGCAATGCTTGCCGCGTTCGACAACAGCAACGGCGGCCTGTGGCTGGCCTACACCGGTCAATACGGCGATGCGCGTGACCGCGGCGCCTACGTGGCCAGCGCGGTCAACGACGGCCCCTTCTTCAGCCTGCTGTTCCTGGGCGCGTCGGGTCTGGCCGACATCCCGATGATCGCCCTGGTGGCGGCGCTGGTGCCGTTCCTGCTGGGCGTGGTCGTGGGCAACCTGGACCCCAAGTGGCGCGACGTGCTCAAGCCCGTGCCGAACATCGTCATCCCGTTCTTCGCCTTTGCGCTGGGCACCGGCATCGACCTGGGCGCCGTGGTCGGCGGCGGCATCAGCGGCCTGATCCTGGGCCTCATCATCAGCCCGATCACGGGCGGCCTGGTCTACCTGGGCTACCGCATGATCCTGCGCCGCGGCGGCAAGAGCGGCCTGGGCTTCGCAGCCGGCACCACCGCCGGCAACGCCATCGCCACGCCCGCCGTGGTGGCTGCGGCCGACCCCAACTTCCAGCAATACGTCTCGACCGCCACCGCGCAAGTCGCCGCGTGCGTGCTGATCAGTTCCATTCTGGCTCCGGTGCTGGCATCCTGGTTCCTCAAGCGCGCCGGTGAACTGAAGTCCGAGGACCCCGACGCCACCGTCGCACCGCCCCTGACCGAAGCCCGCGGAGAGGCCTTGTGAAACCCACCATCGCCATCGTCGCCGACGATCTGACCGGTTCCGGCGACACCGCCGTGCAATTCGTGCGCGCCGGCTGGTGCACGCACCTGTCGATCGGCGGCGCGGACGAGGCCCTGTCCGGGCCCGCCCACGACGGCGTCGAGGTGCTGGCCGTCACGACCAACAGCCGGGCGCTCAGCGCGGCCGATGCGGCCGAGGTCATCCGCGGCAACGTGCGCCAGTTGCGCGACGCCGGCGTGACGCGCCTGTACAAGAAGGTGGATTCGACGCTGCGCGGCGCCTTCAAGGCCGAGATCGACGCGGCGCGCGGCGCCTGGCGTGATGACGCGATCGCCGTGGTCTGCCCTGCCTTTCCGGCGACGGGCCGCACCGTCGAGCAAGGCATTTTGTATGTGAACGGCAAGCCGGTCACCGAGACCTCGGCGGCGACCGATCCGGTCACCCCCGTAACCGAAAGCCATATTCCCACCCTGCTCGGCTGCGCCCACGTGGCGCCGCTGGCTGAAGACACGCCCGAAACGCTTGCCGCGCGCATCGCGCAGGCGGGCGGCGACGTGGTGGTGGACGCGGCCACCGATGCCGACCTGGAACGGCTGGCGCGCGCCGTCGGTCTGCTGGGTGAACGCGCCCTGCCCGTGGGCGCGGGCGGCCTGGCCGTGCCGCTGGCCCGCGTGTGGGCCGGCGCCGACCAGACCGCGCCCGTGGTGGTCGTGGTGACGTCGCAGCACAGCGCCGCGCGCGGCCAGGCCGCCGCGCTGCAGGCCGCGGGCGCCGACACCTGGAGCCCGTCGCTCGAGCAACTGGCCGACGACGCGCAGTGGCAGGCCTGGAGCCAGCCGCTCCTGCAGTCGCACGCTCAGGCCCCACTGGAAGCCGGCACCATTCTGCTGCTGGCCCCCGAAGGCCAACGCGCCGGCCTGGACTCCGATACGGTCGCCGACCGGCTCGGCAGCCTTGCCGCGCAATTGATTGCCGCCTCGCGCGCGGCGGGTGTCGTCGCCACGGGCGGCGACGGCGCGCGCAGCGTGCTGGTGGCCTTGCAGGCCAACGGCATCGCGCTGGTGGACGAAGTAATGGGCGGCGTGCCTTTGGGCACGCTGACCGGAGGCACGGCCGCTGGCCTGCCCGTGGTGACCAAGGCCGGCGGCTTTGGCACCGAAGACGTACTGGTTCGCGCCGTGCGCGCGATCCGCGACAGGAGATTCAAGCGATGACACAAACCCCTCCCGCAAAGCTGCCCCTCTTGGCTGTGACCTTGGGCGACGTAGCGGGCATCGGGCCGGAAATCACGGCCAAGATGCTCATGGGCCACGACGAACTGCGCCAAAAGGCGCGCCTCTTCGTGGTCGGCGACGTGGACGTCATGGCCAATGCGGTGCGCGGCCTGGGCGGTGACCCCGCCATCGTGCGCAAGCTGGACCGCGCGGCCGACGCCACCAACACGCCGGGCACGATCGAAGTGCTGCAAGCCGGCCCGTCGCTCGCGCACGTGAAGCTGGGCGAGATCAGCGCGGACGCTGGCGACGGCTCCGTGCGCTTTGTCACCACGGCCTGCGCCCTGGCGCGCGCCGGCGAGATCGACGGCATCGTCACCGCCCCGCTGAACAAGGCCGCGATGCACGCCGCAGGCCACAAGTGGCCCGGCCACACCGAATTGCTCGCCCATGAGTTCGGCGTCAAGACCTTCTCGCTGGTGCTGTCGGCCGGCGACCTCTACATCTTCCATGCCACGACGCACGTCTCGCTGCGCCAGGCCATCGAAGACGTGAACCCTGCACGCATGCGCGCCGTCCTGCGCCTGGCCGGTTCGTTCGCCACCGCCCTGGGCCGCGGCGACGAACCCGTCGCCGTCGCCGGCCTGAACCCGCATGCCGGCGAGAACGGCATCTTCGGCAGCGAAGACGCCGACATCCTGGCGCCGGCGGTGGCCGAAGCGAATGCCGCCGGCATCCTGGCCGCCGGTCCCATCCCGGCCGACGCGCTGTTCCCGCAGGCGGTGCGCGGCAAGTGGAAGTTCGTGATCGCCTGTTACCACGACCAGGGCCACGCGCCCTTCAAGTCCGTGTACGGCGACGACGGCGTCAACATCACGGTTGGCCTGCCCGTCGTGCGCGTGTCCGTGGACCACGGCACTGCCTTCGACATCGCCGGCAAGGGCATCGCGCGCGAAGACAGCCTGATCCTGGCCGCCGAGCGCGCCGCGCATCTGGCCCCGGGCTGGACGCATGTATGGGAAACTGCGCGGGCACAAACCGGAGGTTGATTCCCATGGCGCCCGCCACGCACGACGCATTGCCCGATCTTGACCGCGCGGGAGACATCCCGCTGCACGCCCAGGTGGCGTCGCGGTTGCGCGGATACATCCGCACGAACAAGCTCGCGGCGGGCGCCGTGCTGCCGAGCGAAGCCGCGCTGTGCGACCGCTTCGGCGTGGCCCGCAGCGTGGTGCGCCAGGCCCTCGCGGCGCTTGCGGCGGAAGGCCTCATTCAACGCGAGACCGGCCGCCCCGCCACCGTGGCCGCGCCGCAGGAACACCGCCGCCTCGTGCAGCGGTCCACCGGTCTATACGAGCAGTTCGCCCAGTCGGGCGTTGCGCTGCGCACGCGCGTGCTGGCGCTGGGCCCGGGCGAGCCGCCCGCCGAGGTCGCCGAGTTCTTCGGCACCACCCGCCTACTGATGCTGGAACGCCTGCGCCACGTGGCCGAAGCGCCGCTGGCCTACGTGCGCACCTGGCTGCCCGCCGACGCGGTGCCGGGCCTGCGCGCCGAACATCTTGCCGACGCGTCCCTGCACGGCGTGCTGACGCGTCAATTCGGCCTGCGCCCCGGCGCCGGCCGCAACCAGATCCGCGCAGTCGCGGCGAACAGCGAGCTTGCCGCCCTGCTGGACACGCAGGCCGGCACGCCGCTATTGATGCTGCAGGGCCAGGGCATGGACCAGCACGGCAAGCCGCTGGAATGGTTCACCACTTGGCATCGCGCCGAACAACTGGTGTTCGACGTGGACGTCAGCATGGGGCATGAAAGCGTGCAGCCCCGGCTGCATGAAACCGCGCCCGAGCCGCAGGCGCCAGTCAACGCACAGGACCCGCTGGCGCGCGCGCAAGCGCTGGTGGCGGAGCTGTCGGCGGAACTGGCGCGGTTGCGCGGGCAGTCCTGAACCACCGCGCGATTCGCGCGGGTCGGCTTTCAGCGTTCTGAGGCGCTGCAAGGCGCAGGCACTTTATACCGACGTCGCTCCATCCCCGCCCTCCCTCCACGCCGCCAGCACCCTGTCGCAGATTGCCGGCGCCTCGCCAACATAGTTCGCCGGATCGCCCAGACGATCCAGGTCATCGCCGCTAAGCAGTCCGCGCGTCGCGGCATCGCTTTCCAACGCCTCGCGCAGTGCATCCCTGAGTGAACGCTTGTTCGCGACGGCATCGCGCGACGCGCGCTCCACCAGCGCATGCGCGGGCAGGCGGCCCAGCCGGGCGCCAAGCGCCAGCATGTAGGCCTCGCTCAGGATGAGGCCGTCGGTCAGCGCCAGATTCTTTGCCATGCGGTCTGGATACACCTCCAGCCCATCCAGCATGCAGCCCAAATGGCGCAACGCGCCGCCGGTCAGCGCAGCAATCTGGGGCAGCACATCCCACTCGGCCTGCCAGCCGCCCAACGCGCGTTCATGTTCCTGGATCATGCCCGACAGCATCGTCGACACCAGCGGCGGCACTCGGATCGCGGCGGTCAGGATGGCCGCGCAAGCCACGGGATTGCGCTTGTGCGGCATGGTGCTCGATCCGCCGCGCCCCGGGCCGGACGGCTCGCTCACTTCGCCGATCTCGGATTGCGCCATCAGCGACACGTCCCGCGCAATCTTGCCCATCGTGGCGGTCAGCACACCCAGCGACGCGGCCAGGCTGGCAAGCCGGTCGCGATGCGTGTGCCAGGGCATCGCCGGCACGCCCAGACCCAGCTCGGCGCCCACCGCCCGCGCCACATCGGCCCCCGCAGGCCCCAGACTGGCCAGCGTGCCCACGGCGCCGCCGAATTGCAGCAGTGCGATCTGCGAGGCGTCCTGCCGCACGCGCAGCCGGCTGCGTTCCAAGGCCTCGAGCCAGCCGGCCGTCTTGGCGCCGAACGTCGTGGGCAGCGCATGCTGCAACCACGTGCGTCCCACCATGATGGTGTCCCGATGCGCGCCGGTCAGCCGCGCGCACGCCAGCGTGGCGCGCTGCAGGCTCGCGTCCAGCCTGGCGGCCACCTGCCCTATCTGCAGGACGAGCGCGGTATCCAGAACGTCCTGGCTGGTCGCGCCCCAATGCACGTAGCGGGCGGCTTCTGCATCCACGCGCGCGACGGCCGCGGTCAACTGCTTGACGAACGGAATCGCAATGTTGCCCGCGACCACCGCGGCCGTCGCGATGGCATCCGTGTCCAGCATGCCGCTGATTCCGCCGCCCCGGCAGACCTCGTCAATGACCGTCGCGGCGCCAGGGGGAATGACGCCGCATTGCGCCTGCGCGCGCGCCAGGGCCGCCTCCACGGCAAGCATCTGGCTGATGGCCGCCGGGCCCGAAAGCATCGTCAGGATCGCTTCATCCGAATAGATGGATTCGGTCAGCCCGGAAACGTTGTTCATCGTGTGGATCTCGTCGCGCGCCGGGTCAGATATCGAAGAACACGGTTTCCTGCGGTCCCTGCAGGATGATGTTCCAGCGCAGAACGCCCGCTTCCGCCGCTTGCGCCACCAGCGTGCCGCGCCGGCCGGCGGGCACCTTGGCCAGAACCCAGTCCGCCTGGTTGGCGCCAGCCTCATCCGGAAAATACATCCGCGTCGACAGATGCTTGAGCAGGCCGCGCATGAAGACGGACACCACCAGATGCGGCGCCTGCAGCTGTCCGTCCGGCCCGGGCACACGGCCCGGCTTGATGGTGGTGAAGCGGAAGCCGCCGTCCGGCTGCGTGGCCACACGGCCAAAGCCGCCAAAGCCCGCAGTGCCCTCGGTATGCCGGGGATCGTCTGGATGCCCATACACGCCGCGTGCATCGGCCTGCCATATCTCGACCATGCCGTCCGGCACGGGATTGCCCTCGCCATCGATCACGCGTCCCTCGATGACGACGGCCTGCGCACCCAGGTCTGCGCATCCTTCCGTCAGATCGTCACGGTTCAACCCGGACAGCCCGATGTGCAGATAGGGACCGACAGTCTGTGAACTGGTGGGATAGAGCATGCGTTACTCCATGGGCGTGGCGTTGCGGCCGCGCAGGACGATGTCGAAGCGATAGCCCAGCGCGTACTCGGGGACCGTGGTCTCCCAGTCCAGCGCGGCAACCAGCCGGTTGCGCGCCTTGGCGTCGGGTACGCACTGGAAGATGGGGTCGAACTCCAGCAGCGGATCGCCGGGGAAATACATTTGGGTGACCAGGCGCGTGGCATAGGCCCGGCCAAACAGCGAAAAGTGAATATGCTGGGGACGCCACCCGTTGTAATGGTTGCCCCACGGATACGCGCCCGGCCGGATCGTCTTGAACTGGTAGCGCCCCTGCGCGTCCGTGACAGTTCGCCCCTCGCCGCTGAAGTTGGGATCCAGCGGCGCATCGTGCTGATCGCGCTTGTGCAGGTAACGGCCCGCGGCATTGGCCTGCCAGATCTCGATCAGCGCGTCCGGCACCGGCCGGCCGTTCTCGTCCAGCACCCGGCCGGAAACGATGATGCGCTCGCCGATGGCCTCAGCGGTGGACACGCGGGTCAGGTCGTTATCGCCCTGCCTGACGAACGCCGCACCAAACATCGGCCCCGTGACCTCCGAGAGCGTCTGCGGCACGGCGATCAGCGGTTCGTTCGGCGAGCGCAAACGGGTGGACCCATACGGATCGAAACGGTAGCCCGGCTGGGTGTCCCAGAAGGGGCGCCGGTATTGAGCAAGATCGGACATTGCGAATAATCTCCAATGAATCAGGCTTTACGGTGCGCGGGCGCCGCGCGGGAGGCGCATGGGCGCCTACCCGCCAAACCAGCGCGCGGGAATGATCACCAGGGCCGGAAAGGCCACCATCAGGAACATGACAAGAAACTCGGCAGCCATGAACGGCAGAACGCCGCGCGTCACGTCGTCCATCTTCATCTTCCCGACGCCGGCCACCACATTGAGCACAGTGCCCACCGGCGGCGTGACCAGGCCGATCGAGTTGTTGATGATGAACAGCACGCCGAAATACACCGGATCGATGCCCGCGGCGCGCACCACCGGCATCAGCACGGGCGTCAGGATCAGGATGGTCGGCGTCATGTCCATGGCGGTGCCAACCACCATCACCAGCACCATGATCGCGGCCATCAGCAGGATCTTGTTGCCCATGAACGGCTGCAGCATGTCCACCACCTTGGATGGCAGGTCGGCCACGGTGATCAACCATGCGCTGACCATGGCGGCGGCGATCAGGAACATGACGATGGCGCTGGTCTTGGCTGCCGACACGAACACCGCATAGAGCTGGTTGAGCTTGAGCTCGCGGTAGACCAGCGTCGACACCAGCAACGCGTAGGTCGCGGCGACCACCGCGGCTTCGGTCGGCGTGAAGACACCCATCCGCAACCCCACCAGGATGATCACCGGCAGCATGAGCGCCCAGATCGCCTTGCGGAACGCGGTGGCGATTTCTTGCGGGGACTTGCGCGGCGGCGGCACGATCTTCTCGCGCCTGACCAGCCACGCCCACGTCAACCACAACGCGCCCCCGATCATGAGACCGGGCGCAATCGCCGCCATGAACAGCTTGGAAATGGACACGTTGGCCGCCACGCCGAAGATGACCAGACCAATGCTGGGCGGAATGACAGGACCGATCACGCCGGTAGCCGCAATCAGGCCGCCGGCGGTCTGCTTCTTGTGTCCGGCGCTGACCATCATGGGCAGCAGCAACGCAGTCAGCGCGGCGGCGTCCGCCACGGCCGATCCTGACAGGGCCGACAGCAGGCAGCCCGCCATGATGGTGACGTAGCCAAGCCCGCCCTTCACGTGGCCGACCAGCGCAAGCGCCAGGTCGACGATGCGGCGGGACAGCCCGCCCACGTTCATGATTTCGCCCGCCAGCATGAAGAACGGCACGGCCAGCAGCGGAAAGCTGTCCGCCCCGCCTATGACGTTCTGCGCCAGGATCTGCGCGTCGAAGATGTCCAGATGCCACATGAGCGCCACGCCGCTGGCCAGCAGCGCAAAGGCAATGGGCACGCCCAGCGCCATGACGCCCAGCAGCGATCCGATGAACACGGCGATGGTCATGCGCTTCTCCCTGGCGCGCCGTTGCCGGCATCCTCGAGAATCTGCTTGAGCTGCACCGCCTCTTCGGATTCCTGGACCATGATCAGGTCCTGATCCTGCAGCTTGCCGGAAAGCACGCGGTACAGGTCCATGGCGATGATCAGGCCCGCCATGACGGAGAACACCAGCCCGGATGCGTAGACGATGGCCATCGGCAAGCCGCTCACGGGCGCGCTGACATCGGCATTGATCACCGCCTGGTCCCAGCTGCCCTTGAACATGAGGCTCACGATGTACAGCATCAGAAGCTGCCCCACGACCAGGCAGATCTTCTTACCGGCCGTTGGCAGCTTGGCCACCACCATGTCCATGCCCAGGTGGCCGCGCTCTTTCAGGGCAATGACCGCCCCCAGAAAGGTCAGCCAGATGAACATCCAGCGCGACAGCTCTTCCGACAGCGTGATGCCGGAGTTGAAGCCGTAGCGCGCGACGACATTGCCGAAGACCAGCACCACCATCGCCGCCAGCAGCAGGGCGATGGCGAACTCAAGCACGCGGCAGACGGCGCCGATGAAGCTGTCTATGACGACCATGGCCAGCCTCCTTGCGGCTTCGGATGCACGTGCGCCCGCCTCATGCCTTGGCGTCCTGCAAAAGGCCAACCAGGCCGCGCAAGGCCGTCAGATAGGACTGGGGCCCCAGCCCCTGCACCGTGCCGCGAACCGCGGGCGAAATGATCGAATGCGCGCGCCAGGTCTCGCGCGCGGCGATGTTCGACATGTGCACTTCCAGCGTGGGAAACGGCATGGCCTTGATGGCATCGTGCAACGGCACGCCGTGCTGCGTCAGCCCGGCCGGATTCACCAATGCCCCCTGCGCCGAGTCGATGTTCTCGTGCAGGAAGTCGATCAACGCGCCCTCATGGTTCGATTGCAGCGTCGACAACTGGACGCCCAATTCCGCGGCCAGCGCGGCCAGGCGGTCGTTGATCTCTGCAAGCGTCGTGGTGCCGTAGATGTGCGGCTCGCGGCGGCCGAACAGGTTGAGGTTGGGGCCGTGCAATACAAGGATCTTCATGATGGGGATGCCGGTGCGGTTTACTTGCGGATGCGGGCGAGTTCGTCGTTGTAGAGCTTGACGATCGCCGGGTCGTAGCTGCTGGTGAAGTGCTCGATCACCGGCTTGACGACCTGCTGCATGCGGGCCTTTTCGCCTGGTTCGATCGTGTTGAACTGGATGCCCTTGGCCTGCAATTCCGTCACGGCCTTCTGGGCGGCGGCCCGGCTGACCTTGCGCTGGTAGCCGCGCGCTTCAATAGCAGCCTCTTGCAGGATCTTCTGCTCGGCGGGCGACAGCTTGTCCCAGAACTTCTTGCTGACCAGCACGATGTTTGCCGCGTAGACGTGGTTGGTCGCGCTGACGAACTTCTGCACTTCGTAGAACTTGTTGGACAGGATCACCGAATAGGGATTTTCCTGGCCGTCGACCGCCCGCGACTCCAGCGCACCGTACAGCTCTGCAAAGGGCATCGGCACGGGATTGGCCTTGAACGCCTTGAACGTGTCGAGGAAAACGGGGTTGGGAATCACGCGGATCTTCAGGCCCGCCAGGTCCTCCGGCTTGCCGATCGCATGCTTGGAGTTCGTTACGTTGCGAAAGCCCAGATCCCAGAATCCCAGCGCGACCAGGCCTTTTTCGGGCAGCTTGGCGATCAGCGCCTGGCCCAGCGGGCCGTCCAGCAGCGCGTCCGCCTGGCCGAAGTCGGTGACGGAGAACGGCAGATCGATCAGCCCGAACTCCTTGACGATGCCCGCCAGCGACGTGGAAGCCGGCGCGGACATCTCCTGCACGCCGCCCTGCAGCCCGGACTGCTGCTGCATTTCATTGCCGAGCTGCGAGGCGGGAAACTCCTTCACCTTCAGCTTTCCGCCGCTCTTGGCCGCCACCAGTTCCGTGAACTTCTGCACCCCGGCGCTGACGGGGTGATCCGTGTTGTTCAGATGGCCAAAGCGTATCGTGCGCTCCTGGATGTCCTGCGCGGCGGCCGTCATGGCGCTTGCGCACAAGGCCGCCGTCAATGCAATGCGGAAAAGGCTGGTCTTCATCGTTGTCTCCGGTGTTATTTGGAATTTTTTCGATGTCTGGCAAGACTCGGTAGTGGAATGTAATTCCGAGTGGAATAGTTTTCCACCTAGGGTTATCATCCATCACCCCACTACTTGTTGAGATGACATGGCCGGAGTCCTCGAACGCGCGCTCGCCGTCATGGAGTACCTGTCCTCCAGACCCGAAGGCGTGCCCCTCGCTTCACTTGCCCAGCAACTGGAGATTCCGCAGAGCGCCGCGCACCGTCTGCTGACAGACCTTTGCCGCTGCGGCTATGTGCGCCAGATCCGGGATCACGGCGACTACGCGCTGACGGCCCGGGTCGCTTCGATCGGGTTGAGCTACCTGGCGGCAACCGGCATCGTCGACATCGCCCAGCCGCTGGTGGACCGCTTGGCGGACATATCCGGCGAACTGGTGCGGCTGGCCATCGTGGATAACGAAGAGCGGCTGACCTGGGTTGCGAAGGCGCAGGGCGCGCGCCACGGTCTGCGCTACGACCCCGAGATGGGATCCGAAGCCAGGCTGTCCTGCAGCGCCTCCGGTCACGCGTGGATGCTGACCATGGCCGACGAACGCGCGCTGGACCTGGTCTCACGCCAGGGCTTCGGCTCGCCGGAGGAATACGGTCCCAATGCCCCCACCACCATCGCCGCGCTGACGAAGATGCTTCAGGCCGGCCGCAAGCGCGGCTACGCGATGATCAACGAAGTGTTCGCGCCGGGCATGACCGCCATGGCCGCGCCCGTGCAGCGCAAGGGCGAAGCGGCCATCGGCGTGTTGAGTATCGCCGGCCCGGCGATGCGTCTGACCGAAGCGCGGATGGAGACGCTGGGTCCCGACCTGCTGGCGGCCGCGCAGGAACTGGCGCTGGCCAGCCTGGCATCACCGATGTTCAGGACGCGCTTTCCGATGCAGGGCCGCAATTCTGGAGACGATGCGTCTTCGGATTAATCCGCAGGCGGATCTTCACCCCGCGCAGGGCCATTTCCCCAGGTGCCTATGCGCGCCGAGCGCAACAGCGGCGAAGCGTCCCCGGCCTGCGCCAGTTCGCTTGCCGCGCGCAGCAGCGCCGGCCCGAATTTCTCCATGGCTTTAACGGTCAAGCGTTGCGACGGACCTGCAACCACCAGGATGCCGGTGCTTTGATGCCCGGGACGCCGGATGGGCGCCGCCATCGCGCTCATGCCGGCCGCGTAAACGTCTTGCAGAATGCTGTAGCCGCGGCGCCGATGCGCGTCCAGGCTGGCCAGCAACGCCCGTATCGACGTGGGCGCGTTCGGCCCGAAATCCCGCGGTTTTCCCAACCCTTGTTCGGTGACGTACGCGATGGCCTGGTCCTCGGGCAACGTCATCAGCCACGCGTGGCCCGCCGCACTGCAAGAAAGACGCAGGTCGATGCCCATGTCCGGGTCGTACAGCAGCCCTGATTTCGCGCCTTGCGCCTTGGCCACCAGCGTCAAGCGCTTGCCGTCGACGATGGCCAGGCGCACCAGCTCACCGGTTGCCGCGGCAAAACGGTCGATGACCGGCTGGGCGATGTCGATCACGCCGGACCGGCTCAGGAAACTCAAGCCCATCGACGCAAGCTTGGTCGTCAGCGCATATTCCCCGCGCACGGATGTCTGGCGCACGTAGCCGAACTTCATCAGCTCGTGCAGGGTCCGGTGACATCCGCTGCGCAATTGGTGCAGGTCGTCCGCGATGTCGGCCAGGTTTGCCCCGTCCGGATGCGCAGCCAGGTATTCAAGCAATGCCAGTGTCTTTTCGATTGCCCCGCTCATCGCGCTCTCCGGGTGACCGTCCATGAAAATCGTTCAATTTTTGAATTCGATCAAATTTTGAACGGCATTCAAAATTATGCCCTATGCTCGCAGCCGGGTATTCACACGATGACCCGCCGCCGAAGCTGCATCAACCGGACCTTTGCCAACGACAACCGAAGAAGGTGCTTGTGATGAATTCAAAGAAAACGTGCTTGCGCATCGCCGTGAATGCGGCAGCGACCGTCCTGGCCTGCCTTGCCGTGGCGGGAACCGCAGCCGCGCAAGACATCAAGGCGCGCACGATGAAGTTCGCGTTCAGCCTGGCCGCGGACCATCCCCTGGGTCAGGGCGCGCAAAAATTTGCCGATCTTGTCGCGGAGAAAAGCGGCGGAAAGATGAAGGTGTCGATCTACGCCAACGCGGTGCTGGGCGGCGATCCCCAGAATCTGTCGGCAGTTCGCGGGGGCACGCTGGACTTCACCTCGATGGCCACGGGACTGCTGGCCGGCATCGACAAGCGTTTCATGGTCTTCGACCTTCCGTTCCTGTTCAACGACGCACGCGAAGCCTATGCGGTGTCGGACGGACCCGTTGCCCAGCGCCTCTTGAACGGCCTGTCCGATCACGGCCTGATTGGCCTGGGCATCTGGGACCTGGGCTTTCGCAACATGACCAACAGCAAACGCCCGATCGCGCAGGCGCAGGATCTGCAAGGCCTGAAGATGCGCGTCATCGCGGCCCCCGTCTACATCGACATGTTCAAGACCCTGGGCGCCAACCCGGTGCCCATGACGTTCGGCGAGGTCTACGGCGCGCTGGAGTCCAAAGCCATCGACGGCCAGGACAACCCGGTGGGAGTGATCCTGTCCGCGAAGTTTGCCGAAGTGCAGAAATACCTGTCGCTCACGCGCCATATCTACACGGGCATGCCGTTCCTGATGAGCCGCAAGACGTGGGACAGCATGTCGGAATCCGAGCGCAAGATCATTCTGGAAGCGGCCGCCGAGGCCAAGGCGGAGGAACGGCGGATCTCGCAAGCCAAGGAAGCGGTGGCCATCGACGATCTGCGCAAGGTCATGCAGGTCAACACCTTGACGCCTGAAGCGGTCGAGCGCCTGCGCGGCGCCGTCAAACCGGTGGTGGACAAATTCGCGGGTGAAATCGGGCCCGACGTCATGCAGCAGGTCACCGCGGAACTTGCCGCTTTGCGGGCCAAGAACTGACCATGGGCATGCTCGGAAAGGCCGCAATCGCAATGTGGTGGGACATTGCGCCGGCTTGGCGCGCGGAGTTCGAAGACTGGCATACCCATGAGCACTTCCCGGAGCGCATGGGCGTTCCCGGATTTCTGCGCGGGACGCGCTGGACCAGCGCGCACGGCGGCGAAGGATTCTTCGTGATGTACGAACTGGACGCCTACGCGACGCTGGTCTCCCCCGGCTACCTCCAGCGCCTCAACGCCCCCACCCCGTGGTCCACGAAGCTCATGCCGCAGCATCGCAACATGATCCGCAGCCAGTGCCGTGTGCTCGAGAGCGTCGGCGGCGGCCTGGCAAGATATGCGTTGACCATCCGCCTGTCACCCCGGCCGGGATCGGAGGACGCGTTGCATGCGTACCTGAAGACGCATGCGGCGAGCGCGGCGGCGCAGCCCGGATTGAGCGGCGCACATCTGATCGTGACGGACACGCCGGCAATGAACGCCACGACGGAACAGAAAATACGCGGCGGGAAGGACCGCGCGGCCGACTGGATCTACATCGTCAACGGTTATGCGATCAACGCGGTGACCGCCTGCGACGGCGACATCCTGAACTCGGCACAGATGCGCGCGCTGACGGGTGATGCCCCGTCCTGGTCAGAAGTCTATTGCCTGTCCCACACGCTGGAGGCAGCGGGGGCAAGGTAGGCCCCTGCCCCGCGCCATGCGCCCTGCGCCGTCACCGGCGCGGGGCCGATCAGCGCACCATGCAAGGCCGCTTGTTGTCGAACTTCCAGCCGGGCACCAGATACTGCATCGCGGTGGCGTCGTCGCGCGCGCCCAGGCCGTGCTGCAGATAGAGCTGGTGGGCGCGTTCGATCGCGTCCATGTCCAGCTCGATGCCCAGGCCGCCGGTCTGCGGCAGCTCGACGTACCCGTTGCGGATCTGCAGCGGGTTGCGGGTCAGGTGCTGGCCGTCCTGCCAGATCCAATGCGTGTCGATCGCGGTGACGCGGCCCGGCGCGGCGGCGCCCACGTGCGTGAACATCGCCAGCGACACGTCGAAGTGGTTGTTGGAGTGCGAGCCCCACGTCAGGCCGAAGGCCTGGCAGGTCTGCGCCACGCGCACCGAACCTTGCATCGTCCAGAAATGCGGATCGGCCAGCGGGATGTCGACCGATTGCAGCGACAGCGCATGCGCCATCTCGCGCCAGTCGGTGGCGACCATGTTGGTGGCGGTGGGCAAGCCGGTGGCGCGGCGGAACTCGGCCATGACTTCGCGGCCGGAAAACACGCCTTCGGCGCCGCACGGGTCTTCCGCATAAGCCATCACGCCATGCAGGTCGCGGCACAGACGCACCGCGTCCTTGAGCAGCCAGCCGCCGTTCGGATCGAGCGTAACGCGCGCCTCGGGAAAGCGCTCGTGCAGGGCGCGGATGGCTTCGACCTCTTCTTCGCCGCGCAGCACGCCGCCCTTGAGCTTGAAGTCCTGGAAGCCGTAGCGGTCGTGGGCCGCTTCGGCCAGGCGGACGATAGCCTCGGGCGTCATGGCCTTTTCGTGCCGCACGCGCAGCCAGCCTTCGGCATCGGGCGCCGTCTGGTACGGCAGCGGCGTTTGCGCGGCGTCGCCCACGTAGAACAGATAGCCCAGCATCTGCACGGACGTGCGCTGCACGCCTTCGCCCAGCAGCGCTGCAACAGGCACGCCCAGGTGCTGGCCCAGCAGGTCCAGCAAGGCCGATTCCACCGCCGTCACGGCATGGATCGCCACGCGCAGGTCAAAGGTCTGGGCGCCGCGTCCCCCGCTGTCCAGCCCGGCGAACGCCTGGCGCATCTGGTTCAGCGTGTGCTGGTAGTTGCCGATGGAGCTGCCCGCGATGAGGGCGCGCGCGTCCTCCAGCGTGTTGCGGATCTTTTCGCCGCCGGGGACTTCGCCCACGCCGGTGTTGCCCGCGCTGTCGGTCAGGATGACCAGGTTGCGCGTGAAGTAAGGCGCGTGGGCGCCGCTCAGGTTGAGCAGCATGGAGTCCTGACCGGCCACCGGCACGACGCGCATGCCGGTGATCGTGGGCGTCTGGGAGGCTTGCGATGCGTGAAGAGTCATGATTGCTTCTTGAAAAAGCCCGGCCGCGACGGCCGGGCGCGTTGCGTCATTGCACGGAGATGCCGCCGGTCTCAATGACCTGCTTCCAGCGGGCGCTTTCCTGCTGCTGGAACTTGGTGAAGGCTTCTGGCGAGTTGGCGACGACCTCCAGGCCGATGTCGGTGAAGGGCTTGCTGATCGCCGGATCCTTCAGGGCGGCGGTCAGGGCGGCGGACAGCTTGTCGCGCACGTCGGCGGGCAGGTTCTTGGGGGCCACGACGGCCTGCCAGGCGTAGACGTCGACGCCCGGCACCGATGCTTCGGCGAACGTGGGCACGTCGGGCAGCACGGGCGAACGCTTGGAACCCGTGACGGCGATGGCCTTGAGCTTACCGGACTTGATGTGCGGCAGCACGGCGTTCACGTTCTGGAACGACATCTCCACCTGGTTGCCCAGCAGATCCGAAATGGCCGGCGCGCCGCCCTTGTAAGGCACATGCAGGCCCTTGGTGCCGGTCTTCTGCCAGAAGAGTTCGGCGGTCAGGTGGTCGGACGATCCCGCGCCCGACGTCGCGAAGCTGATCGCGCCCGGCTTTTCCTTGAGCAGCGCCAGCACGTCCTGCACGCTGTTGACCTTGGAGGCGAGCTGCGGGCTAACCACCAGCACGTTCGGGGTCTGCACGGCCACGGTGAGGTACGTGAAGTCCTTGGCCGGATCGTAGGTGATGCCCTTCATCAGGTGCGGGGCCACCACCAGCGGCGCCAGCGACGTGACCATCAGGGTGTAGCCGTCGGGCGCGGCGCGGGCCACCTGCGAGGCGCCGATGGTGCCGGTGGCGCCAGCCTTGTTTTCGACCACGAAGGATTGCTTGAGCTGTTCGCCCAGCTTGTTGGCTAGTGCGCGCGCCACCGAGTCGGTGGCGCCGCCCGGCGGGAACGGCACGACGACGGTGACGGCCTTATCGGGCCAGGCGTGCGCCACGCTGGCGGCGGCCATCAGGGTCACACCAAGAATCCACTTGCGCGCATTGCTCGTCATTACTGTCTCCGATTTAGGTTCTTTTATGTACGTTAACGTTAACATTTCATTTGTTAACGTTAACATCAATGCGCGGTTAGCATATTTCGGCCCATTCGCCGTCCGCCATCCGGATAAACCCTGAGCACACCCAGCCCGCAAAAGCGGCGTCTGCGGTTAGGCTTGACGCCAGTTTCACGCCACGTTTTTCGTCCCTTTTTCCGATGCACCCGCCCCGAATGCCGCCAGCCGATTCCCCGTCCCGCTCGTCAGAGCGCGCCAACGTCACCGTGCGCGAGGTGGCGCAGGCGGCCGGGGTGTCGATGATCACCGTGTCGCGCGCCATCAATACGCCTCAGCAGGTCTCGCCCGCCACGCTGGACAAGGTCAACGCCGCCATCCAGGCGTTGGGTTACGTGCCAAACCTGATGGCCGGCAGCCTGCGCCTGTCGCGCAGCAATCTGGTGATGGTGCTGGTGCCATCGATCGCCGGGTCCCTGTTTGGCGGCATGCTGACCGCGCTGACGCAGTCGCTGGAGGCCAAGGGTTTCCAGCTCATGGTCGGCCAAAGCGGTTACCACTCGCCGCGCGAAGACGCCCTGCTGCGCGCCATCATCGGCCGCCGTCCCGACGGCATCGTGCTGACGGGGGTGATGCACTCGCCGCAAGGCCGGCAGTTGCTGAAAGCCTCCGGCATCCCCATCGTCGAAACGTGGGACGCCACGGACGCGCCGATCGACATGCTGCTCAGCCTGTCGCACGACGCGATCGGCGCAGCCGTCAGCCACTACCTGCGCGACGCGGGCAAAACGCGGCAGGCGGTGCTGAGCGGCGACGACCACCGCGCCCGGCTGCGCGCCGAAAGCCTGGTTCGCGCGGCCGTCGAATCGGGGCTGCCCGAACCGCTGGTGCACTACATGCCCGCGCCGACGACGCACGCGCAGGGCCGCGAAGGCCTGCGCGCCCTGCAAAGCTCAAACCAAGGCATCGACGCGGTGTTCTGCAGCTCGGACATGATGGCCGCCGGCGTCCTGACGGAAGCCGCCGCGCAAGGGCTGGAGGTGCCGCGGCAACTGGCCGTGATGGGATTTGGCGACATGGAGATCGCCGCGTCGATGTCCCCGGCCATTACGTCCGTGCACGTGGACGGCGCCGCGATCGGCGCGCAGGCTGCCGAGATGATCGGTCTGCGCGCGAACGGCCAGCGTCCCGCGCAATCGGTGGTGGAAATCGGCTTTCGCATCGTGACCCGCGAAAGCGCGTAAGCCTCGCCCGCGTCGTCCCCGCAGCACATTGTTGTCGCCCGGACAACACCGTGCGTCCCTGCGCGGGTCTACCGCGCCGCGGGCGCAATCTCTAGGATCTGTCCTGACCGGCCACGCACCGCGGCGCGGCGATTCCAGGAGATCCCCCATGCGCACGCCCACCATCGCCCGCCACGGCCAGACGCACGGAGCGCCACATGCTGCCGCATGAATGGATCGCGCAATACGGGGTGCTGGCCGTGTTCCTGAACGTGCTCGGCGCATCGCTCGGCCTGCCGCTGCCCGTGATGCCCACGCTTATCGCCGTGGGCGCCAGCCAGGCGGCCACCGCCGGCGCAGCGGGCCACGTCGCCCTGCCGCTGGCCGTGATGCTGGCCGCCGCGGTGCTGGCGGGCGTGCTGGCAGACCTGCTGTGGTTTCGCGGCGGCAGACGCTACGGCCCCCGCACGCTGCACACCGTCTGCAACCTGTCGCTCTCGCGCGACGCGTGCATCAGCCGGACCGAGCGCTTCTTCAACCGCTGGGGCGTGCGCCTCTTGATCGTCGCGCGCTTCATGCCCGGCCTGTCGATGGTGGCTGTGCCGTTGTGCGGCGCCAGCGGCACGCGGTTGCGGTCGTTCGTCTGGCACGACTGCGCGGGCCTGGCGTTGTGGGCCGCGGCGGGGCTGCTGCTGGGCGCGGTGTTTTCCGCGCGCGTGGAAGCGTTGCTGGCGGCGTCGAGCGCGCTGGGCGGGCGCGCGTCTGTCGTTGCCGGCGCGGCGGTGGCGCTTTTCCTGGTCTATCGCTATGCCCGGCGCGCGTGGGGCGCGAAGACGCCGCGCCAAGCCGGTCCGTCTGTTCATTGAACGGACGTTTGAAGGCAATCAAGGATCGACATCATGCACCTCGGAAAATCCTATCGCCTGTGCGAATTCGTCGTCTGGACACGCCGGACCATCTACGGCCTCGCCGCCTTCAGCCTTGTGCCCGTGCTGCTGTATCAGGTGGCCGGCATGAAGTGGCTGACGCTGCCGCTATCGGTGGTGACACTGCTGGGCACCGCGACGACGTTCGTCGTGGGCTTCAAGAATGTGCAGACCTACACGCGCACCGTGGAGGCGCAGAAGATCTGGATGGGCATCGTCAGCGCCAGCCGCGCGTGGGGCGTGCTGTGCGGTCACTACGCCGGTGATGCGGGACGCGACGCCGGACTGGTCGACCGGCATCTGGCGTGGCTGACTGCGCTGCGCTATCAGCTTCGCGCGCCCCGTGTCTGGGAGTCCATGCAGAGCCGGCCGAATGCGGAATACGGCAAGCGCTACGCGATCCCCGAGCGCCGCATGCCGCTTGAAACCGCGCTGGCCCGTTACCTGCCGGCGGCGGAAATCGCGGCCTTGGCTGCGGCCGACAACAAGGCGGTGCAGCTGCTGAATGGGCAAGGCCGCACGGCAAGGCAGTTGCTGGACGAGGGCACGATCACTGCCTCGGAATACGCCGATCTGAACGGGCGCCTGCGCGACCTGCTCGACCTGCAAGGCCAGGCCGAACGCATCAAGGATTTTCCGTATCCCCGCCAGTACGCCATCATCAACACGCTTTTCGTGCGCGCATTCTGCGTGGCCCTGCCCTTTGGCCTGACCGCTCAGTTCGACCAGATCGGCGAGGCTGCCGGCGGCTTCATGCAAGGCCAGATGGCGTGGCTGGCAGCGCCTTTCAGCGTCATCATTGCGTGGATCTACACGTCGCTGGAACAGGTGGGCCAGAGCACCGAAAACCCGTTCGAAGGCAACGCCAACGATGTGCCGATCAGCCAGTTGAGCACGATGGTGGAGCGCGACTTAAAGCAGATGCGCGGCGCCACGGCGCTGCCGCCGCTGTGCACGAATGACATCGTGCTGTAGCCCGCGCAGGACAGGAGGGGAGGCCGGCATGGACGCCCCGCGCGCTTGTCGCAGTCGGGCCCCTGCGGCAAAATACCTGCCTCCTTCCCCCCTCATCCCGGCGCTGGCCCATTCCATGACCGACTCTGTCGCCCTCTTCGACCAGCACCGTTCCCGCCTTTATGCCATCGCCTACCGGATGCTGGGCGCCGTGGCCGAGGCCGAAGACGTGGTGCAGGAGGCCTGGCTACGCTGGCACGGCGCCGACCGCACCGTCATCCAGAACCCGGAAGCGTGGCTTGTGACCGCCACGACGCGGCTGTCCATCGACCACCTGCGCGCCGCGAAGGCCGAGCGCGAACACTACGTGGGCGTCTGGCTGCCGGAGCCCATGCTGATGGCCGCGCCGTCGACGCCGGAACAGATCCACGAGATGGCCGACGACGTGTCGGTGGCGTTTCTTTTCATGCTGGAACGCCTGTCGCCGGATGCCCGCGCCGCTTTTCTGATGCGCGATGTGTTCGACGCGGATTACGAAGACATCGCGCAGACTCTGGACAAGAACCCGGCCGCCATCCGCCAGATGGTGCGGCGTGCACGCCAGCAGCTGCGCCAGGGCGCGCCGCGCGAAGCAGTGCCACGGGCAACGCTGCAGCGTCTGTTGCAGGCGTTTGCCGATGCGATGCAGCGTAGCGACTTCAACGGGCTGCTTGCGTTGCTGAGCGACGACGCAGAACTCATCGGCGACGGCGGCGACAAGGTCACGGCGTTTGCCAGCCTGGTGGGCGGCAAGCGACTGGCGCAGCTGTTTTATGCCGGCAAGCGCCGCTATCGCGATGCGTTGGAGGTCGAGGTGGTGCAGGTGAACGGACAATGGACCTTGCTGCGTTTCATCGACGGCGAGCTGGAATCTGTGCAGTCTTACGAGACCGATGGCGAGCGGTTGACGCGAGTGTTGGTGCAGCGCAATCCGGACAAGCTTGCTCGTATTGCTGCGGATCTCAAGCGATCCTGATTACTGGGGTTCTTTAGACGCCCGGCGCGGCGTGGGCCTGGGGCGGGCGGGGCTCCGATTGCGGTCCGGAGCC